>CAYMXK010000179.1:0-9130 GCA_964393915.1 uncultured Prolixibacteraceae bacterium | reverse complement strand
GTCCCGATGCCCGGTGGTTGGGCTCGTTCTGAGTGGAAAACATGGTAACATCGCCAGTTTTTGCAGCATAAAATGCCAATGCATAGTAGCGTTGCCACTGTTGCCATTTGTTGCTCCAGGAATCATCAAAATCGGTGCTGTTGATTTGCATTACCGGGTCAATATGTAACCTTTTCAGCTCGGATAATACATAACTGAGTGCCATCGGATTCGTATTTCCCGCGATATTCGGATGTTCGAGCAGAGGAAGCAACTGGTCCCACTTAAGAAATTTGTTTTTTTCCGGATGGAGCCTTAATTCTGCCTTTCTCCGGTCAAACTCTTCAAGGCTCTGCACTTCACTGTCTACCTGCACAATGTTTAAAGGGGCATATGAGTTTAGTGAAGTCCATATGCGCAGGCTGTTCACTCCCGAATATTCCAACCAACCCGAAACGTTGCTTCCGGGTAAATAATAGCCCTGGTTGTATCCCACATATTTCATGGACTTCCCAACTACCTTGTCGAGGATGGTTAACGAAACATTCTGATCATCAGTTTTTTCTGTATTAATTTTAAGATCCGTTCCGGTTCCTCCGGCAGGACTCCGGTTGGTTTCGGTTCCGAAAACTTCAATTTCCATGATGCTTACAGGCTCTCCATCATCACTTACAAATCGAATTTTAAATGTATTTATTTCAGGAGAAAAGGCGAAAGGTACAGAAGTGAGCCTGTTTTCGTGTACTTCAGCGTTGGGGATATCTGTCCAGTTGGCATCGTCCCAGTATTGCAGTCTGAAATTTTTGGCCGACCAGAAACCTCCTGCCTGGCTTTTCTCAGCAGGGGTTAGTTCAGCTTCCGGTATGCCGGTGTGGACAACTATGCTGCTGATAGTGCAATACTTCCGGAGGTCGATCTCCAGGATATGCGGCGGCTTTGCGAGGCCGGACATCCATTTCGAATGGCGGCTGATTTTGCCGTCAACAACATTTCCTGCCGGGTAGCTTGTATTCTCTGAGTTGGCTACGACCGGTTTATTCAGTGCAATGTTTGTTGCCTGTATACTCTGCCCATTGGCCTTCGATCCTGCAAACAGTATGAGCAACAGGAAATTAAAGAATATTTTATTCATTTGTCAAAATGTTCAATGATTGAATAGACCTGCAGATTCAGTTCTTTCATTTCCTCCATCATCTGCTCCCACACCTGGTAATCGTTGTTCACAATACCTTTGTTGGCATCGATATTTGATGGGTCAACACCGGTTGCTGTGGGGTCGTTGTCCTGGTATTTAAAGTAATGCCATCCCACGCAATTTTTCGATTCGAGCAATGCCAGGTTGTAATTCTGATAAAACAGTCCGCGGTCTTTCTGTGTCCTGACAATCCATCCTGCGCCGCTCTGGTTGGGCATTCCCGAATCTTCGCCTTTGGTGTAATATTCTGTAATAATAAACGGCTTGCCGGTCCAGGTTTCCCAGTTCACCATATCGGTGCTGTCGGGGGTCCACTTGTTGTAGTAGTTGTTGGAAACGATGTCGAGGTATTTGCCTGCTGTTTTCATGAATGCAGCATTGTTTTTTTCGCTGCTGTAAAACCTTGCCCCAATATACATGTGGTTGGGGTCGTATTTTTTAATGGCATCCGACACAATCGAAAAATAGGTGTCGGCCACCAGTACCATAAATTCTTCACGGTGTTTATCTGTGATCTCTTCCGCTTTAATATTTTTTTCTGCCAGCCAGTTTTTCGCTGCAGTATGACCGGGTTCATTCTCAGGCAGGGCAAGATAATTGTCGAGCGAATTAAACCGGAATGGCATTTCGTTATCAGAAAAATGGCCAAAGAGGTTGGGATCGTCTTTTGTGGCGGTTAGCTGACGGGCATGCTGGTCGCAAAACGATGCAAATTCAGGATCGAAAACAAAAATGGCACTGTTGGGATACCCGGTGTGCCCCGGCAACTGATAGGTTCCGCCGCGTGCCCGTCCGTAGCTGCTCATAAAGTTCCAGTTGATGCAGTAGGCCATTGGTTTTTCCAGCGTTTTATTTGCCTCAATAATGGCATCCACATCCGACCATGAACCGGCGCAATTAAAACCATTTTCCTGCAGAAGCTGAATCGTTTCAATGATCCAGTTTTCTTTGGTCCCGAACCTGTCTTGGAGCGCCTGCTTGTTGCGTTCCGATCTGCCCGTGGATATGCTGTTCAGTGCGACGTTGATGTAATAATATCCCTCCGGGTCAATTGCCCACCAGCGGTCGCCGATTTTTTTTACGTGGAAAAAACCGGTGGCAGTTGTTTGCAGATTGGCATTGCCTCCGTATTTGCTCATTTTTGCGGCCTTTTTTGGCGGTTTATAGCCGGCAAGCAGGTCAACAGTGCGGGTTTCAAAAGGTTTATACTCATTATAGGTTCTTGTTCCGTCGCTGTGGTAAACCCTAACCCGGGCATCGACCGGAATGTATTTCTGTTCCGGTTTTGTTTTAGAGTTCTCTTTCGTTGTGCCGCATCCAAGCATTACAACAGCAACCAAAATAAAGATTAGTTTTTTCATTGTTCAGTTTTTAAATATTTTATTCGATAATGAAATATCTCCGGACGTCACCCTGACGATATAAATTCCGGGAGGCGCAGATGGCAGCCGGAAAGACCATGGCAGTTCAACATGATTGTAAGAGTCAATCAAAGAACCACTTAATGAGTAAATTTCAATAAGTGACGAAGGCATAACTCCGGAAGAGGAGATATTGATTTTACCGGTATGGGGATTGTTGAAAATCCCGATACTTCCGGATGAGTTGACAGGCATTAATCCGGTTGTTTTTGCCAGGAAGAATTCCCGTAATCCATATATATCCCGGGCAATTTTGTAGAATGAATCTTTCATCGGCTCATACCATTTGTAATTCCCGTCGATCAATCCCTTGTTGGCCTCTCCGTCATCGATGTATCTGAAGTAGTGGTATCCGACACATCCCGGATGTTCAATCAGGGCCAGCGTGAAGTTTTCAAAGAATTTTGCCCGGTCAGCCTGGGTAGGGACCAGCCAGCCTGCACCACCCTGGTTTGGCAGTCCGGAATCTTCCGCTTTTGCATAGAATTCAGTAATGAAAAACGGCTTCCCGCTGTTGGTCCACATATCCATGTTTGTTTTGGAAGGGGTCCAGGCGTTGTAGTAATTGATGCTGATCATATCAACATATTTACCAGCTTCGGCATAGATGGAGGGTTTGGAAAGCGCCCCGCCATGAAGCCGGCTTCCAAGATACAAATGGTTGGGATCATGTTTTTTTATTGCCTCACCGGTAATCCGGTAGTAGGTTCCGGTAACATATCCATGAAACTGCTCCCTGTCGGCCGGTGCAATGGTGTATCCCGCACCTTTCCTCCCGGTCATCCAGTTGTGAGCTGCCAGATAGTTGGGATCGCTTTTATCGGATATGGCCAGGTAGCGGTCGAGGAGATTTCCATAGGTGGTGTTGTCGTAGATGGGAAGTTCGTTGTCGGAAAAATGGCCCAGAAGAAAGGGATCTTCACTGGTGCCGTTAAGCTGCATGGCATGGTTATCGCAAAAATCAACATATCCAGGATCGAAAACCGGAATAATGCCTTTGGCAAACAGGTCTTTCCCACGCTGTGTTTTATTCTTGTAGGTCTGCATAAAATTCCAGCGTGGGCAGTAAGCCATTTTTTGCGATGTATCATCATTTATCGTTTCATCAGACCAGCAACCCAGGGTATTCGTTCCAATATTCCGCAGAAAATCTGGAAGCACAACCCCGCCGCCTTTGGAAACAGAATTTACGCCTATCGTAAAAAACTGGTATCCCTCAGGGTCAATAATATACCAGGCATCATCCATCTTCCTTATATGGAAAAATCCGGTGGCGCTAATCTTTGTTTTTAAGTTGCCTCCGTACTGGCTTAATTGGGAAGAGGTGGTCACCGCGTTGAGCAGCCTGACAGATTTTGAACCACTGTTGGTGGTATTTGCGGTGCCGGTGGTAAAAGAAAATTGTGCAGCGCTTTGGTAAGCAAGAAATACCAATAACAGGCAGTAAAGATTTCTACCTTTTATAAATTGAATCATCTCAAAGCGTTTAGATAATGAAAAAAGGAAGAGTCAGAGCTTTGTGTTTCATTAAAGCCCTGACTTCCTGCCATCAAAATTTATAAAAAAACTAACTACACTAATGACCAGGATTGTTTTCCATTGGTAATGTAAGATTTGCATCGATTACATCCTGTGGAATTGCAAAAAGAACATCAATATCCCTCACTGTTTCACCGCCATTGTGGTTATATTGCCTTACTCTTTCCAGCCATTTACCGGTTCGTAAAAGTGTGATTCTTCGCTGTTCTTCTGCAAGAAGTTCACGCGAGCGTTCATCGAGAATAAAATCAATATCCACCTCTCCAGCTGAAATTGGTGAGGCTTTTGAACGTTCCCTGATAATATTTAAAGTAGCTGCCGCCCCGTTTGGATCATCTAAAGCCAATTGTGCCTCTGCTTTTAATAAATATGTTTCGGCTAACCGCAAATAAATTAAATCATTATACTGAAATGCATCGTCAACAAATGATTCATACCCACTGTCCCATTTTCTTGAATAAGGCCAGTTTGTACGGTTTCTGGTCTTTGTATCAATGTTCTTAGACCAGTCCATCCAAACTGTATCTCCATAACTATGCCCACTGGGTAATACATCGTTGCCCGCACCGGCATTTTCATCTGATGTTTTAAGGATAAAGAATTTCCGGATGGCATAATTGGATGCCCTGTCATCCTGATCCTCGTAATTGTCTATCGACCATTTGGTTAACGACATACGGCCCAGTCCCCGGCCACCTCTTTCAGCAGTTTTTTTCAACACATTGGCCCTGCCGGCAAACCTTGCCGCTTCATACCTGGAAACATGCCAGCGGCGCATAATGGCCCCGCTACCACCAATAACTTCAAATTCATAAGGGAAAACCCACAAGGCTTCGGTATTGCCTTCGTTCCTGTTGGAATTGCCATCGTAAAACATATCCATAAAAGGTACTCCCGGCTGACTGCTTTTTACTCCGTAACGATTGGTTATCAACGCGTAAGCAGGAGTGTTGATGCATTTATTTGCCCATTCCAGAGCTTTGGTCGGGTTATTATCCACAAGGTACATTTCTGACAAATAGTGCTGAATCGCCCCTTTGGTAATCCGTCCCTGGTATTCAGGTTCAATGCCTATATGTAGTTCGGCAAATAAAAGATCTTCAATGATTTGAGCCCTAACTTCGGCTACAGGTGTCCGTTCCCAGTCTGTTTTAACTTCAGAGCCCAATGCTTCATTCAGGTTAAGAGGGACATCTCCCCAGCCATAAGTCAGATAGCGGTATGCCCATGCCCTTATTGCTTTAGCATGTGCCTGAACGCTGTTTTTGTTTTCCTCAGGGGTTCCATTCCCACCTGTCCAGTCAATATTTTCATCTTCAGAATGAATAATTATTGTATTGGCAGAATTGATAATTTGGTAGAGCCAGTAAAAGTTACTTCTAATTTCAATATAGGTTGAGTTGTTGTTTGGCCAACTCTCTGCTACCCTGGCAAAACCATCGCGATGATTGGAAGTCATGTTGTCGTTTCCGTTCATCCACATCTCTTTTCTCAGATAATTGGAACCACCTCTCCCCTCATAGTCTTGACGAACAAGGGAATATAATCCGTTTAACCCTGACTGGAAACCATTATAGCTTGTGTAAAGCGTGACAGTAGTAATGATATGTGGTGGTTCTTCTTTCAGATAATCCTCAGAACAACCTGTAAACAAAATAATTGCAGCTATTATTGCAATTGTATGGTTTAATATTTTTTTCATAATATCTGTATTTTTTATTAATCGTAATTTAGAATGATAAGTTAATTCCAAACACATACTCCTTTTGCAATGGAAGAGCCAACTGTGCATCCAACTCAGGATCGAGCCCTGGCCAATTGGTAAAAGTAATCAGGTTTCGTCCTGTTGCATAAACCTGAAGTTTGCTAAAGCCAACAGATTTTAAAAGATTTTTGAAGTCATACGATAGGGTAATATCTTTTATACGAACAAAATCTTTTGAATAGTATTTAGTGGCATTTAAACCGCCGTTTGAGCCCCCTTTCTCATCATTAATAATCCAATCGTTCGTTGGATTATCAGGTGTCCACCAATTCTTTTTGGTTGTGTTCCTTAAAACCCTTCCAAAAACGTTGTCAGATTCCAGGGCATTGGAAGCTGTAATTCCATGTATACCGTGCATAAAGAACGAAAAGGAAAAATCCTTGTAGGATAAAGTATTGTTCATCCCCCAGATAAATTTCGGGTCTCTTTGTCCTTGAATTACGCGGTCGTCATTAGGACTAATTAAATCGTCTTCGTTTTGATCCACAACTTTGCTGCCACCCGGATATTTATTGTAAACAGCAGCTCTTTCTTCCTCTCCGAGTTGCCATATTCCATCCCATACGTAGCCGTAATTAACCCTGATTGGTTGTCCGATAAACCATCCACTCCCTACATCATCAACCTCCTTCTGGCCAATAACATTTCCATTTTCATCCAAAACATCTTCCATCAATCCATATAATGAGACAATCTCATTTTTATTGGTGCTAAAGTTGGCTGAAGTAGTCCATGAAAAATCTTTCCTGACGATGTTTCGCGAAATCACCGATGCCTCAAATCCGACATTTTTTGTTTCACCGATATTCTGGGTAATCTCCCTGATTCCATGTATCGGAGATATCGTACGATCGAGTAATAGATCAAAAGTATTTGTAACATAATAATTTAAATCTCCTGAAATACGCCCTGACAGGATTCCGTAATCTAAACCAATGTTCATTGTTTTGGATGATTCCCAGCCTAAATTGTCCATGCCAAGCGTACTTGGCCGGTAACCGGGCATCGTACTGGTCCCGTCAATAAAATTATCTCTTGCCATGCGTGCAATGGTACTGTAAGGGCCAATCGCCTGGTTCCCGTTTAATCCGTATGATGCCCTTAGTTTAAGGACACTAATCAGATCTTTGTTTGCAATTAAATTATCAAAGAATTCTTCGTTTGCAATGTTCCATCCTAATGCTGCCGATGGAAAAATACCCCATTTTGTTTCTTCCCCAAACCCTGAAAATCCATCGCGGCGCACAGTAAGTGTTAGCAGGTAACGACTGTTAAACGAATAGTTCAAACGAAGCATTTGAGAGATTAGCGAACTTGAACTATATCCATAATCAGGTACGATTACTTCGGCTTGTCCGGCAGAATACCAGGTCAGAAAGTCATTTGGAAATCCGGAGGCACTCAGCGAGTTGCTTGAGTTTTTATAATTTTCAAAAGAATATACACCTGTAAAAAACAAATTGTGTTTCCCAAACTCACGGTTATAATTCAGAATGTTTTCCAGCGTATAACTTTCGGCCATGCTTCTGTTCGTGTCTGATTCACCTCGTGAACTTAAGCCTCTGCGCGTATCCCTTCCCCAATAAGTGCCTGAATCGGTAAACCGTAACCGCACTCCTGAATTGATGCGGTATTGTAATCCTTTAAGAAAAGGGAGATCAACTATGGCGTGGTTATTTGTTACCACCTGATAAGATTTATCAGTGTTATCGGCAAGTAATCTTTGCAGAGGATTGCCAATTTGTGTTTCCTCAGGCCAGGGATTTATGGTCTGGTTGCCGTTTTCATCATAGGGAGTAGTCAAAGGGTTCATCCAAAATACTCCATCGTAGCCGGTGCCACCATCCCAGATTACGTTTAGCCCGCTTCGGTCGTCGTAGGTTAATTGAGTTCTTGTGCCAACGGTGAGCCAATTAGCGATTTTGCTGTCTAAATTAAATCGCATCGACACCCTTTGGTAGTCGTCGCCAATAGCAAGTCCCTGTACATCGGTTAATCCGCCTGAGAAATAATAACTGGTATTATCAGAGCCACCCGATACAGAAAGATTTTGTTGTGTGCTGTAACCGCTCCGCAATGCAAGATCATACCAGTCAACCCATTTGCCTGCATCGTAAACCGCTTGTTCAGATGGAGTTATTGAACCAGGTTCCCGGGTTTGTTTAAACTCGTAAAATTCGGGTCCAGACATGGTATTGGGAACTTTAACAAAACTCTGAATACCATAATAACCATCGTAAGAGATAGTAGCTTTTCCTGTCTTCCCTAATTTTGTGGTTACCAGTATTACGCCATTTGCACCACGTGAGCCATAAATTGCAGAAGCAGAAGCATCTTTAAGTACCTCAATCGATTTTACATCGTTGGGGTTAATATCACGTAATTGTCCGCCGTAAGGAACACCGTCCACAACAATAAGTGGAGCATTTCCTGCTTCAATTGAATTTCGCCCCCGGATCATTATAACCTCGTTTGGTGAAGATCCTGCAGAACTGGTGCTCATCATTACCCCGGGAATGGCGCCCTGAATGGCCTGCGCGATGGTCAGATTGGGAACCTTCTCAAGGCGTTCCTGGTTAAGGGATGCAACAGTACCGGTTATATCACTTTTCTTCTGGGTTCCGTAACCGACAACTACTATCTCATCCACCCCAAAGGTTTCCGTTTCCAGCGTTACATTGATGGTTGTCCTCCCCGCAACGGCGATTTCCTGCGATTTCATTCCCATAAACGAGAAAACAAGAACACCGTCCTGTGGAACACCGGGGATATCATAATTCCCGTCAAAATTAGTTATGGTTCCTGTTGTGGTACCCTTGATCACAATCGTAACCCCGGGCAATGCCAGCCCATCCTGACCAATAACCTTCCCTGAAATCCTTATGTTTTGCGCATTCGCTGTAATGGCAAAAAACATCAGAAATAAAAGGTGTAAGGTCAATCTGATTTTCTTTTGATTTTCTTTCATAGAGTTAAATATTAATTAATTACATATTGGATAAAGTTTTATCTGATTCAATTTTTCTTTGTATTGCTTCCAGAAAATAGTAATCTGCATATATCAGAGGGACATCAACTTCTGAATCCTGAGGTTTGGAGCCGGTTGAATGTTTCAGCAGAAATCCCGAATTATTATTGTAAGAAAAAAAGGAAGGAGAACACAATGTTTCCAGCAGCTGATTGGCAGTCTGATGATAATCAGCCCTGTTTTTGGAATATTTTCCCAATTCA
>CAYMXK010000178.1:1757-9260 GCA_964393915.1 uncultured Prolixibacteraceae bacterium | reverse complement strand
AACAGCGGGATTTACGCAACAAGCTGGCACAGCAAAGGAGAATAGAACAGCAACTGGAGCAGGAAATCCAGCGGATTATCGAGGAGGAGGCACGTAAAACCAGTACCCCGGCCAAAGAAGGATTTGCCCTGACCCCCGAGCAGAAACTGATTGGAGACAGCTTCGAACAAAACAAAAGACGTTTACCCTGGCCGGTTGAAAGAGGGGTAATAACCGAGAAGTTCGGAGTCCATCCTCACCCTGTTTTACGCAATGTAACGATTAATAACAACGGGGTGAATATTGCCACCGGGGGAGGCACTAAAGCAAGAGTGGTATTTAATGGCGAAGTGAGCCGCGTATTTGGAATTACAGGAGGGAATATGGCGGTAATTGTAAGACACGGACAGTATCTCACCGTCTATTCCAATCTGGTGGATGTTACGGTTAAGAAAGGGGATAAGATCAGTGTACGTCAAAATTTAGGCACTGTTTATACAGACCCTGCCGATGGGAACAAAGCGATTTTAAAATTCCAGATCTGGAAAGAGAGCACAAAGCTAAACCCTGAAGAGTGGCTCGGACGGTAAAATTACCTGTACCCCTTTCTCCTGATGAGGTAATAAGCCGTTGTGGTAAAAAAGTTCCGGATCCAGGGCAACCGGGATAAAAACTTCGGCGTTTTGCGTGGCTTTAATCCGAATTTTACTTCATAGTTCGGATTGAGCAGAAAGAAATCTTTACGTATAATTTCAAAATGCTCCATTGCCAGGATTTTCTCAAACCGCTCAATGGATAGTCCGGTTTGTTTGACCTCGAGAAGACTTTCTATCCTGGCCTTCGGTTCACCACCCAGCCTTAGGAGAAGGGGATAGAGTTTACCGGGGAGCAGGTGAATCCAGGGAGCTTTGGATAAGACCCTGTTTTGGCAAATTTGCTGGTGCCCGCCAAATGGATTTTGCCAGGGTGGAAATGCCAGAAAGAAATACCCTCCAGGTGCCAGAAAACGCTTTACATAATGCATAAATCGTTCCTGGTCATGTATATGCTCGATAACATCACGCATAATAATTAAGTCAAAAGGATGCTCAGGTTCAGGAAGTTGATAAATATCATCACAGATAAATTCAAGATGCCCCTTTTGAGGATGGTCTTTGTAATAATGCATCCCAAGCTCAATTTTATGAACCGACAGATCAACGCCGGTAACTTTACAGCCGGCTTCAAGAAAAGGTTTGAGATTTCCCCCCTCCCCGCAGCCAATCTCAAGCACACGCCTTCCTTTACCAGTTGAAAATTTGGGTGAGATGTAAGGTATTACATATTTCAGGGTGGTATAAGCCTGCTCTTCAAAATATTTCTCCCTGTTCAGGTGTCGTTCCTGCATTCAATCAGCAATTTTTTGATTAGAAAATCATATGCCGGCCACCTTCTGTAATCCGGGAATGTTTACAAACTTAATCCGCCGGCCTTCCAGCTCGATGAGTTTATCCTGCCTGAATTCAGAAAGCAGCCTGATGACCGATTCTGTAGCAGTGCCGACCATATTGGCCAGCTCCTCGCGGGTCAGAGAAATCTGCAGGGTATTGTGATGGTCGAGGTCAAAATTCTCCTTTAAGAGCAGCAAAACTTCAGCAAGGCGCTCACGCACCGACTTCTGAGCAATGTCAGTAATATAGTCATTGGCCTCCCGGAGTTCCCGGCAAACAATCTGCAACATATGATGAGAGAACTGCCAGTTGCTCTGAATCAGGTAAAGCAGAGTCTGATAGGGAATATGGCAAAGCACAGCTTCATCGATAATTTTGGCAGTAGTACAGGCAAGTTCCTGGCTCAATAATGAACGATAGGCAATAATCTCACCCCGTTTGGCAAATCTTATAATTTGCTCCTTGCCATCAATCCCTGTTTTGAAAACTTTTACAATTCCCTTGGTTACGCAGTAAAAACCAGTCAAACGACTTCCTTCACGGTAAACTACTGTACCCTTTTTATAGTAAGCACATGATTTCTCGAAATTCAAACGTGCAAATTCATCTTCAGTAAGTTTTTTAAACAGCTGAAAACCACTAAGATTGGTTTCTTCATCGGTAGGCCGTTTCATCGAAAGTCTCATAACATTAACAGGTTAAAAACATTAAAATTCTCTTAACTCAGACGGATAAAGATACAACTTCAAACTAAACCTTGAATACTAATTATTGAGATACTTAGATATTTCATATCTTCATGCAAAATTAGTTTAAAACATTAAAGTTATTTAAAATGAAACATGTAGTTGATTTAGCCTGGCATAAAAATATGGCATTCGAAACCGACCTCGATGGTCACAAATTAACCATTGACGCATCTGTCGAAGGCGGTGGGGATGACCTCGGTCCGCGACCCAAAAAACTGATGCTCCTAGCTCTCGCAGGATGCACGGGTGTTGATGTGATAATGATCCTAAAAAAAATGAAAATTGAACCAGAGGCATTCAATGTTATTGTGGAGGGAGATGTCACCGAGGAACATCCTAAAAAATACCATACCATGAAGATTATTTATCAGTTTAAGGGTAAAGATCTTCCACTTGATAAACTGGAGCGTGCAGTTCAGCTCTCACAGGAAAAATATTGCGGGGTGAGTGCAACATACAGGGAAGCCCTTAAACTTGAAACAGAAATAAAGGTGATTGAATAATTTTGTTTACTTTTTTTCCAAACAGGATGAACAATATTAATACTTATTTGTCTTTAATTGAAATTACGTAAACAATTAAAAACGTTTGGAAAATGAAGACATTAAAAAAATTATCTGTTTTGGCAATTATACTCTTTGGCATGGTTGCATATACCCAGGCACAAACTTTTGTGGTCAATAAAGATCAGAGCAATGTAAAATGGCATGGTAAAAAAGTAACCGGTGAGCATTATGGAACCATCGGTATGAGCAGCGGAACCATGCAGGTCACTAACGGCCAGATTTCTACAGGCACTTTTGAAATTGACATGAATTCAATTGTTTGTGAGGACCTTACCGATGAAGCTACTAACAAGAAACTGGTAGGACATTTGAAATCCGATGATTTCTTCTCTGTGGCAACTCATCCTACTTCGCGTATGACCATTACCGGTGTAAAGAAATTATCAGGTAACGAATATGAGTTTACAGGTAACCTAACCATAAAGGCAATTACCAATCCCATAACTTTCAAGGCAACTTCCAGTGTCAATGGTTCACAACTTAAAGCATCCGGGAAAATGGTGATTGACCGTTCAAAATTCGATGTACGCTTTGGTTCAGGAGCATTTTTTCAGGACCTGGGTGACCGTTTGATTTATGATGAATTTACCCTTGATTTTTCTCTTGTTGCCAATGCACAGTAGTCATTCATAATAATTTGATTAAAATTGATTTGGTCAAGGTGGGGAAACCCACCTTTTTTTTTGTACCTTAACCCCAATTTTTGACTTAATCGATTATGAAATCCATCAATCCAACCACAGGAGAAACCATCAGGCATTTCGATGAACATACCGAAAAAGGAGCAGCAGGCATTGTAAATTGTGTTGATAAAGCCTGGCAAAGCTGGAAACACACATCTTTAGATTACAGATCAGGATTAATGACCCATCTTGCTGCCTTGTTGCGTTCCAACCGTGATGAACTGGCAAAGCTGATTACCCTGGAGATGGGAAAAGTGTTGCGGGAATCGAAAGCTGAAATTGAAAAATGCGCCTGGGTTTGTGAGTATTATGCCCAACAGGCAGAGGGTTTTTTAATGAATGAACATATTCCCACAGAATATAGTGAATCATATGTCAGCTTCCGCCCGATAGGAGTCGTGCTTGCCGTTATGCCATGGAACTTTCCATTCTGGCAGGTATTCAGATGCGCTGCTCCAACTCTGATGGCCGGTAATACAATGCTCCTCAAACATGCCAGCAATGTTTCAGGATGTTCACTGGCCATCGAAGATTTGTTCCGTGAGGCAGGATTCCCCGAAAATGCATTCCGCAGTCTGTTAATCAGCGGGGCAAACCTGGAACCGGTAATAGCCCATCCCGCCATTAAGGCAGTAACCCTGACTGGCAGCACACCGGCAGGAAGATCGGTAGCCTCATCGGCCGGCCAATATCTTAAGAAATGTGTGCTTGAACTGGGAGGAAGTGACCCGTACATTATTCTTACAGATGCCGACATCCAGAAGGCGGCTCAGATCTGTGCCACCTCCCGGCTCATGAATGCCGGACAAAGTTGCATCGCTGCCAAACGGTTTATTGTAGTAGAACCCGTTTATAATGAATTCTCCCGATTGATGCATAAGCATATGCAAAAGGCCTCCTGGGGAGATCCGTTTGATGAAGACACGACTATTGGCTCCCTGGCACGGAAAGACCTCAGGGAAGAACTGCACGCACAGGTTCTCCAGTCGGTGAATATGGGCGCCAGCCTTACGCTCGGAGGCTTCATTCCCGATGGAAAAGGAGCATTTTATCCGCCTACCATTCTGGAGAATGTACTTCCTGGGATGCCTGCCTACGAAGATGAGCTTTTTGGACCTGTTGCCGCCATAATAAAAGCGCGAAATGAAAAAGAGGCAGTAGAAATTGCCAATGACACCACTTTCGGTCTCGGAGCTGCAGTGTTTACTCAAAACCTGCAGAGGGGAAAGCTTCTCGCCGAGGATCTCATTGAAGCCGGCTGCTGTTTCGTTAACGATTTTGTTAAATCCGATCCACGACTTCCTTTCGGAGGTATCGGAGAGAGTGGCTATGGGCGTGAACTTTCTGCTTTTGGAATCAGGGAGTTTGTGAATGTAAAAACCGTAGTGATAAAATAAGCCTAATTGTTTGTCCAGGCTGAATTTAACTCAGTGATCTCAAGCTTATCCACCATTAACTCGCCTCCTGTATTATAAAGGAGATATTCCAGTCCGCCGGCTTCGGGAATAAACGTACCCGAAACAACAGCCCTGCCGTTGTTGGCATAGACTTCAATGGACGAGCGGTCGATCAGAATTTCCAGGTAAATCTTATTGTCTACAGGTTCAATGCTGACCGTCTGTCCAAGAATGGTAAGAGTCTGGCGCTTCACATTATAGAGCAATTCTGTTCCGGAAACCTTTTTACTCATTTTTATCATCATGCCAAAAGAATCGCAGGTTTTAAGGTCAAATGTTCCTTTGATGTGAAGAATATCACCCTTTATTTTTTTTATCAGGTTCGAATTCAATCCGGGTATAAGGTTCTGCTTTTCCCATTTGTGTGTTTTGCTGTGTAACTCTGCAATTTCCTTTACAGGCTGTCTTATAAGAAATGTTCCGGTATTAAACCTGCGTAACGATAGCTCTGAAGGGAAAGTCATCTGTCCCGAAAATGGCATATCAGGATAATCGCCACCTCTGAGGGAGGCAATCTGTAAAATGCGCCCGTCGGATGCAGGCACATTCATCCAGGTTTGTGAGGCATAATAATTTCGCCCAAAATCACTCTTAAAACGGATACTTTCGGGAGTAAATATTTTGCCATCGAATGACCCCATAACATAGCTGCCGTCCCCTTCGAACAATAACCACCGCTTTTCATCCGGCCTGTTGTTGACTTTCAGCTCAATGAGGTCGGGAGTACCTCTGAAACCAGGCATATGGCTTTGGAATTCCCAGTTTATCAAATTCTCAGAGGTATAAAAAGATATCCCGCGTTTGCGATCGTCATTATCCGGTCGCCGGTAAAGCGCCATCACCCAGTGTTTTCCCTGATCGTACCAGAAAACTTTCGGACTGGAGGCCTCCTCCGTTTCAACGTAAGGAATTACAGGATTTCCGGTAAACTTTCTCCAGGTTCTCCCACGGTCGTTGCTATAGGCGATTCTCTGTCCACACTGATAACTGGTGTAAAAAGCCACCATGGTTTTCTCAGAGCCGCTTTCAAGCCCCAGGACATTGTCAACATCAATTATGGCGCTTCCCGGACCGACCGTGCAGAAGTCCATGTCCTCCGAAAGGTTGTCGGCAAAGATGGCTACCGGCAAATGTTCCCAGTTAATGAGGTTGGTAGTGACTGCATGGCCCCATTGGTAGAAGCCGGGCTCCAGGCCACGTGGGTTGTACTGATAGAACAAATGATATTCTCCATCATAAAATACCAGGCCGCTGGGATCTCCTATCCAGTTGCGTTCAGGAGTAAAGTGAAATTGTGGACGCAATGTTTCGTTGTAATATCCTGTCTTTGGTTGTGCCATTGCTGCCAGTGAAACACAAAATAACAGAACAGCAATATGGATTAGTTTTTTCATTTTGATACAATTTTCTACATGTCGAAGCTACAAAGATATTCGAATAAGGAAAATTCCATACAAAAAAGAGAAGGTTAAAATGACAATAATGTCAGCAAAGATTATCGACAAAAATGGAAATTGCCTATCTTCATGCACTTTAACGAAACAGTCTGAGTTATGGCAAAATCATCTATCACCATTATTATTGTATGTGCAGTATTAACACTCTCAGTTTCAGCACAAAAAAAATCATCTGTAATTGCTCCGGGGGCGAGTGTGGAAAAGCTGGCCGACGGATTCAGCTTTACAGAAGGGCCTGCCGCTGACAAACAGGGCAACGTTTATTTTACAGACCAGCCCAACAATAAGATCCTGAAATGGTCTGAAGACGGGAAGCTCACTACATTTCACAGCGATGGGGGCCGGGCCAACGGTCTTTATTTTGATCATGACGGGAACCTTCTTTCATGTTCCGATATGGACAATGAACTATGGAGCATCGACATGGAAGGGAAAATTTCTGTTGTGGTAGCAGATTATGGGGGTAAAAAACTGAACGGGCCCAATGACCTCTGGGTACACCCCAACGGCGGTATATACTTTACTGATCCATTGTACAAAAGGCCATACTGGACCCGCAACCCTGAAAGGCAACAAGACGGGGAACATCTTTATTACCTTTCAGCCGACAGGAAGAAATTAACAAGGGTCGATGAAAACCTGGTAAAACCCAATGGAATTATCGGCACACCTGATGGCAAAAAGTTATATGTAGCCGATATCGGAGATAAAAAAACCTATGTGTATGACATCAACCCCGATGGAAGCCTCAGCTCGAGGAAACTTTTCACAGAAATGGGATCAGACGGCATGACTATCGACCATAAAGGAAATGTCTACCTTACAGGCCAGGGAGTAACTGTCTTTAACCCCAAAGGAAAACAGATTGAGCATATCCCTGTCGAGGCCAGATGGACAGCCAACGTCTGTTTTGGTGGCAAGGACATGAAAACCCTGTATATCACAGCCTCACAATACCTGTACGCACTCAGGATGAAGGTGCGCGGAACACGATGACGGCCGAACAGACGCACGGCCGGGTTGTAGAGACGCACAGCGGTGCGTCTTTACATGGCCGTATAGAGACGCACCGCCGTGCGTCTTTACATTTTATTGCTGTAGGGGGCAGCGCCATGCATAACCTGGCGATCGCCATGCATAAAAAAGGATTTACCGTTACAGGCTCCGATGACGAGATATTCG
>CAYMXK010000178.1:0-1657 GCA_964393915.1 uncultured Prolixibacteraceae bacterium | reverse complement strand
ATCGCCATGCATAAAAAAGGATTTACCGTTACAGGCTCCGATGACGAGATATTCGAACCATCAAAAAGCCGTCTGGCAAAATTCGGCCTGCTTCCCGAAACTACCGGATGGCATCCTTCACGCATTACGTCTGATATTGATGCGATCATACTGGGAATGCATGCCCGTGCCGGCAATCCAGAGCTGATCAGGGCGCAGGAGCTGGGCCTGAAAATATACTCCTATCCTGAATTTCTGTACGAACAAACCAAAGATAAAATCCGCGTAGTTATTGGAGGGAGTCATGGAAAAACCACCATCACCTCCATGATCATGCACGTGCTACGCGAAAACCAGGTTTTGTTCGATTACATGGTGGGTGCACAGATTGATGGTTTTGAAACCATGACCGGCCTCAGCACCGAATCAGAAATTGCCGTATTTGAGGGCGATGAATACCTTTCCTCTCCCATCGATCTCCGGCCGAAATTTCATCTGTACCATCCTCACATTGCCGTGTTAAGCGGAATTGCCTGGGACCACATCAATGTTTTTCCCACTTTCGAAGGCTATGTGGATCAATTCCGCAAATTCGCCCAACTGATCGAACCCGGAGGGAAACTGATCTGTTACGGGGGTGATCCATTGCTCCAACAAATTGCTGCTGAGCAAAGCCACGTTGAAACTCTCTTTTACGATACCCATCCCAGCCTGACAGAGGATCGAACAACCTACCTGACTGTTGGTAACAGGGAGATTCGCATGAAAATATTCGGAGAACACAACCTGCAGAACATTTCAGCAGCCAAAACGGTCTGCAACGCCCTGGGACTTTCCGATGACCAATATTACCGGGCAATCAGGACGTTTTCAGGAGCGTCAAGGCGTCTCGAAATTTTATCGGAGAACGACCATACCACGGTATTTCGCGATTTTGCCCACTCTCCATCCAAATTGCTTGCAACAACCCGTGCGGTAAAACATCAGTTCCCCGGCAGGAAACTGGTTGCGTGCATGGAATTGCATACTTTCAGTTCACTGAAAAGAGAGTTTTTGCCACAATACGAAAACTGTCTTGATGATGCCGATGCAGCTTTTGTATATTTCAGCCCCCATACAGTCGAACAAAAAAAGCTGGAGCCGGTAACACCGGAGATGGTTCTTGAAGGATTTAATAAGCAAGGCCTGATCGTTACTACCGACGCAGAATTCCTTTTTGGGGAACTATTAAAAATAGATTGGCAGAATAGCAATCTTTTACTGATGAGTTCCGGAAATTTTGATGGAAAAAACTTACCGGAATTCGCCCTGCAAATAACCGGAAACCCGGTGAAATTCACGCGCGGTGACTGGATAAAAAACCCCCAGGGTAAATTGTAACAGTAACGACCATGATACGGTAAGCAAAAGAACGGATGAAAATTCATCATGCGAGTTCCATCCGATCAATGAAAAACAAATATTATCAGGATGAAACGACCGTGATCCGCCGACTGGCGGATTGCACACGAGAAACATTGTAATTTTCATGGGAGTTACATCGAAATGCGCCGGCATTCTATCGAATGCCGAAAAAACAGACACTGGTAATGAGATAAATACTTTTAAAAACTAACAATTATTATGAGATGAAATATATGATATTTGCTGCAGTGGTGATGCTTTCCCTTGGATTAAG
>CAYMXK010000177.1:0-9262 GCA_964393915.1 uncultured Prolixibacteraceae bacterium | reverse complement strand
TAATTTTTTCTACCATAATACCGCCGTTACACGGCTGAATAGCCGCAAAGCGGCGGTAGTATAGTAGAAATGATGCATCAACCCTCACCACGTAAAGCCGCATAGCGGCGACAGTATGGTAGAACGATGCAGCAATCCCCCACCACAACCAGCCTTTTCGAAAGAGCAGAGCTGCTGATATTATGACTGAGTATTATTAGGCTCTAACTTTTAGTGGACACTGCTGAAACTGAAAACTTCTCCCCGGGAAAATCAATCTTATATACAATACAATTAAGCCGATTGAACACTCTTTTTTTAATGACTGACTTCTGTGCTTTTTTAATGCACGATGCTAAAATACCTTAGCATTGGTTTTGTGCACAAACCGGGTGGATTCCGAAAAACCTTTAACAGAGTAGGAGAAAAATTAAAACTAACATATTATGATCGAGTTAAATAAAAGCGAATTGAGAAATGTGGATGGGGGATCAACCTGTCCAACTTATTACATCAAGGATAATTCCGATGGACTGGCGTATTCAGTTAAACTTGGAGCACCGGTTGTATGGGAAGTAGTAAAAACTTTTGCCTTTGAGATTGTAAAATTTTTTATCTGACATTAAATGAATTCATTTGGAGGTTGTCTTAACTCAAATAGACAACTTCCTTTTTTTATATTTTTGACAACAAAGAAATTGTGTTTAATCTCCTTAACTATTTTGAATGATTTATTATGAGGTCTATTATTGATTTTATTGTTGCCCCCAAATATATAAAGACTGAAAAAATTAACTGGACCCATTTCTTCAGGTTATGGATATTGCTGCTGTTTATCGTGCTTCTTTTTTCTCCGGTCGGATATCTGGCTAGAAAATTTGTTGATCTTCCAGAAGAAAAATTGAATGTAGCTCCGATTTTACTATTCCTGTTGATGGTTTTTTTAGGTCCTTTTCTTGAAGAAATCTTTTTCAGACTTTTTTTAAAGCCAAATTATAAGAACATGACTCTCCTGCTTATTCTCTTTTTCACGGTTGCAATATTCACGATTTGGAAAAGGAATATGCCCATATTGCTGTTCTCGTTTTTTGCCATATTTCTTTTGTTGTTTATTTTGAGCAGACCGAAAAATTTATTTTGGTTTCAACGAATTGTTTTAAGTCATTTTAGGTGGGTATTTTATATTAGCTGTTTATTGTTTGGGGCGATACATATTTTGAATTTCGAACATTTAAACTTTAAATTGTTTTTCGCTGCACCTTTCATAATTTTTCCTCAGGTTGTTGCGGGCGTATTCCTGGGATTTGTAAGAATGAAATACGGTATTGTTTTTTCTGTTTTATTTCATTCATTAATTAATTTCTTTCCGGCGGTATTTGAGTCATTAAAATTGCTGAAGTAATAGATCGCTTTCGGGCAGTCATAAAATGCAATGATTTGCTATCCCTTTTTCAGAAGACCTGCAACCACAATTGAGTTTCAAATGATCTTTACCAACCTAGACATACCTTTGACTTTTGTTATGACCTTCACGCTGAATTCCCTGAAAAATTTACCATATATGTCGATCAAAGAGAATTGAAAAAAAAACATATTATTAATGATCAGCAAAATTGAATCGTATTTAAAGGAGCCCATTTTCCTGATGGGAAATAGTAAGCTGACAGTCAGGGATTTTTTTAAACTGTTGGTGTTAGTTTATATAATCATGCTGCCCTCAGCATTTCCAATTGCAATTTTTCATGTCTTCGAAATTCTGCCTGGGAATATTACCAATAATTTTGAGATATCGCAAAAGACTTTCTTGTATGTCGTTATTATTGCTCCAATACTGGAAGAGTTGATTTTCCGGTTGCCTTTAAGAATTTCCTCCTTTTCATTCTCTATAAGTATTTCCATACTTATTTTGGTTTTTACAAAATTATTTGTCTGTCCAACTGTTGGGTATGAATTTTATCTCCTAGCGATACCTTTAACCTTTTTATTGAATGCCTTCTTTTCCCTTAAAAAGAGCTTTTTCGCTATGATTAAAGCTTTCTGGGGTTGTCATTTCAAGTACATATTTTATTCTTTCTCGATCTTTTTCGGGTTATTGCATCTATTTAATTTCGAGGAAATTTATTGGTGGATGATTGTATTTTCTCCTTTGATAACCTTACCACATATTGTCATGGGCCTGTTCCTCGGGTTTATCCGGATGAACTTTTCATTCCTCCATGCATTCATTTTTCATGCCACGATAAATTTTATCTCATCAGCACCATCCATTGCTAAGTTCATGCTCTCATAAACCCTGATTCATACTCATTGAAGGTGGAGGAGGTAATGCTCCCCATTTCGTATTGAGCTCTGGCCCAATTTGAAATACCAGGTGCCCACCACCGACGATTTCATTGCGCGGCAGCCCCGTATTCACAACAGCTTTCCCGTTAAGTTTGAGCGACTGCACATACTTGAGCTCCGCCGAATTTAAATGACCTCAATGACCAGTTTTTTACCGTTGGGCGGGTAGAAAGTTGCTTTTTCAAGACATCGGAATGCCAAACTGATAGGTGGGATTGGCCCGATGCATGTTATCCAACCGATTTTTATAATTTTACCCTGTCAAAAAACGGTGCAGGAAAGTAACATGCAAACAATATTAAAAGGTATTTTGAAATTTTTGGGATGGATTCTTCTGATTCCCGTATATTTCTATAAATATGTAATATCCCCATATACACCTGCCTCCTGCCGTCATGTGCCAACCTGCTCGACCTACGCTGTTGATGCAGTGAAAACCCACGGTCCGTTTAAAGGCTTTTGGCTGGCTACCAAACGAATTGCACATTGCCATCCCTGGGGAACCAGCGGGTATGACCCGGTTCCACCCCGAAAAACCAAATCTGCCAAAGAATAACTAACGGAATCCGACAGCAGACAGCCAGTTAAAGAGGACATATAGCCGGGGAGAAGCCTCAAAGGCTGTTTCTCGGATTCACAAACTCAGCTTGCTCAAAGCGGAGTTTATATCATTAGGAGAAAAGCAGAAACCGAAAATGGAATTGATGCATTTTGTTACCTTTGCGCATGGTTGTAACAAATAATATTTTTTCAGATGAGGTATTTTGTTTATGTTGTCATATCACTGATTGTTTTTTCAGGATGTGGCCCGCAAACTCCCCGAAATGAGGAGAAACCGATTGTCCTGGTGAGTATCTTACCCCAAAAAACTTTTGTTGCGAAGATCGCCGGGGATGATTTCGATATTTCGGTACTGATCCCTCATGGTGCAAACCCCACAACCTACAGCTTGTTGCCTGCGCAAATGGCCGAAATTGCAAAAGCTGAGGTATGGTTCAAAATGGGACATGTGGGCTTTGAACTTTCCTGGGGTGATAAAATATTGCAAACCAACTCCGCATTAAAGGTAGTCGATCTTTCCGCCGGTCTCGACCTGATTGCAGCCCGAAAGGATGAAACTACTGGAACCATGACGGGCGTCGATCCGCATATCTGGCTTTCTCCATCGCTGGTAAAAAAGATGGCCGGCTCTATTCGTGACGAGTTGGTGGCACTTCGGCCCGACAGACGTGAATCTTACCATCTCAATTATCAGCAATTTATGAAGGAGATAGACGAGGCAGATCTGGAGATCAGACAATTGCTTACAGGATTTGAAGGCCGTAAATTTATATCATTTCATCCTTCCCTTAGCTATTTTGCACGGGAGTATGGCCTGGAACAATTCTCGCTTGAACAAAGAGGAAAAGAACCTACACCCGGACATATTGCCAATCTTGTCAGTATGGCACGTGCTGAAAATATCAGGGTTATCTATATTCAAAGCGATTTTGACAGGGAAAATGCCCGGATGTTTGCCGGGGAAATTAACGGAGAGGCCATTCAGGTATGGCCACTGAATCCTGAATGGGCCGAAAACCTGGTGTCAATGGCCCGGATCCTAAGTGATAACTTTAAATGAAGCCTTTAGTACATATCAATCACCTGACATTTGGTTACACCCACGAACCGGTTTTGGAGGATGTCGATCTCAAAATATTTGACAACGATTTTATTGGCGTTATCGGCCCCAACGGTGGCGGGAAAACGACTTTGCTAAAAGCTATTCTGGGATTGATCCGCCCGCAAAAGGGGAAAATCTATTTCCGCGAAGACCTTCCACGGCATAAACGCCCCATCGGCTATTTGCCACAGGTCAAACACCTTGACCGGCAATTCCCGATCACCGTTATCGATGTGGTGAGATCGGGTTCACTCATGCGCCCATTCCCGTTTATAAATCCTGCCGAAGAGAAGAATACAGCCCTCGCATTGCTGGAGGAGATGGGTGTATATGAGTTGCAGAAAAAGGCTATAGGGGAGTTATCGGGCGGACAGATGCAGCGCGTATTTTTATGCCGGGCCCTGATCAGCGATCCAAAAGTGCTGATTCTCGATGAGCCCGATACTTTTGTTGACAATCATTTTGAAGGTGCACTATATGAGAAACTGAGGATTTTGAATGAGAAGATGGCAATTGTGCTGGTTTCACACGACGTTGGAACTATATCAGCCTATGTGAAGACCATAGCCTGTGTCAACCGGTTTTTGCACTATCACCCGTCAAACCTGATTACCGCAAAGGATCTGGAAATATACAAATGCCCATTGCAGATCGTCTCCCACGGTGAGGTTCCTCATACCATTCTGAAAACACACGACCACCATGAATGATTTTCTTGAGCTGTTTTCCTATGGCTTTTTTCAGCGTGCCCTGCTGGCATCCGTATTTGCCAGCCTATCGTGCGGAATAATAGGGACCTACATCGTTTCCCGCCGGATTGTATTTATTAGCGGAGGGATTACCCATGCATCTTTTGGCGGGATAGGCCTGGCGTTTCTCCTGGGGTTTAATCCGCTGTTGGGGGCAGGCATTTTTGCCGTGTTTTCCGCTTTGGGCATACAGTTCTTTGCCGAAAAAGGAGGCGTGCGTGAAGATTCCTCTATCGCGATCTGGTGGTCGCTGGGGATGGCACTCGGGGTAATTTTTGTTTTTTTGACGCCTGGCTATACCCCTAACCTGATGAGTTATCTTTTTGGCAATATCCTGACCGTCAGCAGACAGGAGATATGGGCTATGTTTGTTCTGACCATTGTCCTGGCAGGAGTTTTTGGTTATTGGTTCCGTTATATACTGTATATCGCTTTCGACGAAGAATTTGCCAGGGCATCGGGCCTGCCGGTGGCATTCTTTAATTACCTGGTGGTAGTTCTCATTGCCCTCACCGTTGTACTGAATATCAGGGTAGTAGGAATAATCCTGATTCTCTCTTTGCTGACTATCCCGCAGGCTACGGCCAATTTGTTTACCAAAGATTTCAGAAAGATGATTATTCTGTCATCAATATTTGCCTTTATCAGCACGATTACGGGTTTGGTGGTATCCTATTTCCTGAATATTCCTTCAGGGGCTACCATTATTTTTATCCTGGTTATTGCGTTTGCAATTATGCGTTTATTAAAATCTTTTCGATGGTTCACCGGGAGCTAGTAAATATTACATGTGCTAATTGCGGGTTTTCGTTTCAAAAGGGCGAGGTAGACAAAGAGTGTAGCAACTGCTTCGCATGCACAGGATGCGAAACCTATATTTGTCCGCAATGTGACCGGGAGATCATTATAAAACCTGTGGGACAGCCGAAAAGAAGGGATGCGGGGAGTACGGCACCAAAACAATAGGAATTACCTGTTTTGCAGTTCGTTTCTGAAGGAACTTCTGACACAGCGGAACCCGATAAATGATTTTGTAGTATCCTGGTATTCAAAGCTTCTTGTCGAGTTCCTGATGAAATAGGCAGCATCTTTGAATGAGCCACCTCTGACCACCTTTCTGGTCATCACAACCGGTTCGTCCGGGCGGGCAAAATAATCAATTTCAGGGTTCAGATCATTCATAAGATCATATCCCGATTCAAAATAGGCAGAACTTGTCCACTCAGCCACATTCCCCGCCATATCGTACAACCCGTAGTCGTTGGGATCAAAGGAGCCTGTTTTCAGAGTGGTGATCCTCGTATCACTATCAGCCACGTAATTGCCTCTCATTGGTTTGAAGTTAGCCATAAAGCAACCTTCCGTATCGCGTGTATAATAACTTCCCCATGGATAAAGTGTCTGCTGGTGCCCACCCCTTGCTGCAAGCTCCCATTCCGATTCGGTTGGCAGACGGTAATCATGGGCAGGGGTATCGTTCATCCGCGAGCGGTAGTCTTGCTGAAGCATTGTTCTCCATTTACAAAAAGCACGGGCCTGCCTCCACGAAACTCCCACAACCGGGTAGTCGTCAAATCCTACATGGGCAAAGTACTGATAGGTCATGGGTTCATTATAGGCATAAGTGAAGTCCCTGATCCATGATAAGGTATCAGGATAAACAGGAACGGTTTCCCGCATAATAAAGGAACTGCGGTTTTCAATCGGGACCTCATCCCCATCCATATTGATCACTGTCCCTGTATAGTTCTCTGTTTCAAAATTATAACTATTGGCGCGGCGGGCTGCCTGGTGAAAATCAATCCAATAATAATCATAAACCAACTTACGTGTGTCGATCTCCAATCGGTAGGCAAATCTCTCTTCCTCGGGGAAATACATCTCATCGAGAACAGTTTTAACATCCGGATTGCGCCATTCAATACGTGGTCTCCAGTTGATGGTTGGCTGGTCAACAGGGTTCCCGTAAATATCTTCGGTCAACAGAAATTCAGGATATACCTGACCTAGCAGGGTACGTGCAATCGAATCGCGGACCCAATGCACAAATTGCCGGTATTCATTGTTAGTGATTTCGGTATCATCCATCCAGAATGCATCGACAGACACCGAGCGCATGGTGGTAACATCTATAACTTCATCGTCGGACGGACCTATCTGAAAGGCTCCGCGCTGAATATACACCATCCCGTAGGGAGAGGGTTCAAACCAGGATCCCCTGTCCCTGATATTGTCGGCACTATAAATATCACTTTTCTTGCAGGAGGATGCCAGCAAAAAAAGTAAGACCAATATGTGCCCAATGTTCCTCATTCTTTAAACAACAATATTTCCGGTGTGTGTTTCTCTAATTCCTGGATCAAAAAAAAAACATTTTAATAAAAAAGCCTTATGAGAGGTAACCCATAAGGCCTTTGCACTTATAGAGCTACACTAATATTCCCAAAGGTCCTGCTCAAAATTGAATATTTTTTCTTCGATTTGTTTCGATTCGAGCATCGCATTTTTCCCTAACAAATATTGGCTGATCAGACGATTGTTGTAGACATTCGATTCCTGAACGATAAAACTGTTGAAATAGCGTTTTATGAACAGATCATCGAACGACATCCTGCGGGAATCATTATATGGATTAAATACTTCATGGGCTGCCAGGAGCTCGCGTGCATCCGGGTAATATATCCAGAAAACTTTGCGGCGCTGGACTGGACTGTCTTCAATATCTTCACGAAAAAATTCCTGAATAGGACATATGCCGATAATCCGCACCTGCAGACGGGAGTTTTGTTTATCAAAATACCATTCCTCCTTTACCATGTACTGTTTAACTTCGTCCAGTCTGATTTCTCCTTCAACTGTCCGGGTTTCCATTTCCCCTGTTTCAAAGTTCCGGACTTCCCGGGTGCGCGCTTCGGCACCAAAAGCTTCTTTAACTTCCGTTTTAGTGAGCGGGGTCTTGAAATCATCATCGTTACGTGCATCGTAAGCCGTAAGTTGATCGGTTTCTATTCCCCTGAGCAGGAGGGAAGCCAGACTGGTCAGTCCATCAACCTCAGTTGTTGGAAAATAGAGTGGCTGATTGATTTTTTCGCGCAGATCAATGATACGCCAAACCATTTTAGACCAGAAAACATCTGCTTCTCTTACCATCGGCTGGGGCATCGGCTTCTTCTGAAATGTATCAGACCGCTTGTAAGCACCATTTATTATCTGGCTACTTGAAGTTTCAACCCCTACGGTTGATATCAGCAAAAAAGCAATACCTAAACAGACAAATATCCTTTTCATTTCTATCGTATTTTGAAGCTTATGGGATCCAGGTCGCGATCTGTACCATCGTCCCCTCTGGCTTTGATGTTATCAATATAAATTATACTTCCGGGGGCCAGGCTCCTGAACTGGGCTTTTTGCTCCGGCGTAAAACGGTTGTTGAGTGATTTGAAAGTATTTACATATCCACCGGCAGCCGTTAGGTTTATATCAAACTGTGTGACGGTAAATCTGAGGTTAAAATCAAAGTCAGGCAAAACAGCCAGGACTCCGTCTTCTATATCAAGGTCTTCTTTCCTGATATTTCCTCCCGATTGATTTCCGATCTGGGCAATAGGATCCGGTACCCGTTTCACCCTGAAGTTCATATTTCCCATTAAACGTTCTGTTCCGCCTACGACAGCATATACAGAAACCGTAGTACGCCTTCCCTGTTCATCCAATTCGTTTGGAAATACCATAAGCTCATTTCCCTGCTTGGTTATCCGGCCATTCGAAATCCGGACATCGAGGTTTTCCTTGGCAATTCCGGGAACTGATACGTCTATAGGATTGGCGATTCCCCTGTAGAATACATTCATCTTGGTAGGAGAGATGGTCACACTGGGTGCTGTCACCTGGTATTCTTTTGTGAAGGAATAATTCCTTACCAGACCATCGGGTGTTCTGTAATTTAAAACCCCGCTCCACCGGAATACTCCGGTTTCATTGGCCCGAAGCCGGTATATCCCTTTTCCGTCAATAATCGGCAAAGCCCTGTTGTTAACAAAGATTTCCGGATCAACGGTTGTATCAATTGCTGCCAGAAACACTTCTGCCACATATTCTTCACCCTGAAGAATGATGGCTGAGTTCGCAATAACCTGTGCCCCCAGTTTATTGAATTTGAAGGATCCTGCATCAATTTGGCCGTAAAGATAATTGATCAGGTTAGCCTCTGAGTTCTTTACATCAATCTGTAACTTTGAAAGAAGGGTCAAAATGGCAGCCAACGGTTTGTTTTCAAAATAAAGGCTCTCCCATTTGCGTCGCTCTCCGCTCCTGAGCGTAAACCTGGAGTCAGAAGTTTCCAGCTCCTGCTCAATCGTTTCAATTAAATATTGATCTTCCTCCGCGATCATGGAAACAAGGTAATCTTTGTATTGGGCTATCTCATTTCTCAGTTCTTCTGCTCCTTTTTGGGCAATCATAATTTCGGAGGGTGTATTCATATCGTCCTCTTTTTTGATGATCAGGGTATCATTTGTTAAGGTAACGA
>CAYMXK010000176.1:0-9419 GCA_964393915.1 uncultured Prolixibacteraceae bacterium | reverse complement strand
ATTTCTGTCAATCGATTGTATTACAGATGTTTATTAATTGTAGGACCTGCCCCCACGTCCTTCAATGAAGTTTATGAATGAGGCATTAACTACACGGTTGCCCCCTGGTGTGGGATATTCCCCTGTAAAATACCAGTCGCCGGTGTCGTTGGGACATGCCTTGTGAAGATTGTCAACTGTTTGATAGACAATCTCCACTTCAGCACCACACCCGTCCGGCTTTAACAGCTGTGCAATCCTGGCTGAAACCTGTTCGTCGGTAAACGGGCGATAGATTTCTTTCACGTAGTTGACCACTTCTTCTTTAGGCAGGTTTTCCTGCTCTTTGCATTTCTTATAAACCGAATCAATTATGTGTGTTTGTCCGGTTTCCGTCAGCAGGCTGATAGCGGCATTGAATGCAACAAAGCTATCGAGACGGGTCATGTCGATTCCATAGCAATCGGGGTACCTGATCTGAGGCGCGGAAGAAACAACTATGATCTTACGGGGATGCAGCCTGTCAAGAATTCTGATAATACTGTCGCGGAGTGTCGTTCCCCTGACAATGGAGTCGTCGATAATTACCAGAGTGTCCTGCCTCGACTTAAGAACGCCATAGGTCACATCATATACGTGGGCCACCAGGTCGCCCCTGCTTCCTTCATCGGCGATAAATGTCCTGAGCTTGACGTCTTTAACAGCTATTTTCTCCACACGGGGTTCTATGGAGATTATCTCTTTGATCTCCTCATTGCTGAGCGATCCGTTTTTGTCTTTTAACTGATCAATTTTCCAGCCTACAAGATAATCCCTGATCCCCTGAATCATGCCATAAAATGCCGTTTCAGAGGTGTTGGGAATGTAGGAGAATATGGTATTGAAAAAATCATACCGAATCGATTCCAGTATGATGGGGGCTAGCAATATCCCCAGCCTCTTGCGCTCCTGATAAATGTCTTTGTCTGATCCGCGTGAAAAATAGATGCGTTCAAACGAACAGGATGTTTTCTTGTGGGGTACCCTTATGAGCTCGTTGGAAATCCGGCCATCTTTTTTGATAATTAATGCTTCACCAGGTTTAATTTCCTTTACCTCGCTGTAATGAATATTCATAACGGTCTGAATTACAGGGCGCTCAGATGCGACTACCGCTATTTCGTCGTCGTAATAGTAATATGCCGGCCTGATTCCCCAGGGGTCACGCATTACAAAAGCATCGCCATGCCCGACAAGACCGGCAACCGCATATCCGCCATCCCAGTCTTTGGATGACCGTTCAAGAATTTTCTGGATATCAAGGTTCGTTTCAATCTGCGGAGATATCTCCTGGTTGGTATACCCTTCATTTTTATACTGCCTGAAAAGCATTTGATTTTCTTCATCCAGAAAATGCCCCACCTTTTCGAGAACAGTTACCGTATCGGTGTATGCTTTTGGATGCTGTCCGAGTTCAATAAGCTTCCTGAAAAGCTCGTTGGTGTTGGTAAGGTTAAAATTGCCGGCGAGGACCAGGTTACGTGATTTCCAGTTGTTCAGGCGCATTACCGGATGAACAAACTCAATGCTGTTGCGGCCAAAAGTTCCGTATCTCAGATGGCCGAGAAACAATTCGCCGGTAAAAGGTAAATGTTCATATACCCATAGCGGGTCTTCGTTGTTTGGACCCTCTATCCGTGCTTTTTTCCATGTCTTTTGAACTTTGTCAAATATGTCTTTTATGGAGTTCTGATCAACGGAACGGTAGCGTGTTATATACTCCTGACCCGGGTTCAGACATATTTTGATATTTACCATGCCTGCTCCATCCTGCCCCCGATTGTGCTGTTTTTCCATGAGCAGGTAAAGCTTATTTAAGCCGTACTGCCAGGTGCCGTATTTTTCCTGGTAAAATGAGAGGGGTTTCAGTAATCTGATGAGGGCGATACCACATTCGTGTTTGATTAACTCGCTCATTAAATGATTTTTGTTTAATTGAGATTCGGAAATTCAATAATGTCAGGTACTATAAAAGCTTTCGGGAACTGGTTTTGAACCAGCTTCATCAAAGCAAGCGCTTCATTTTTGGTTCTGAAATCACCCACCCGGACTTTAAAGTCCGGTGAAACATAAATTACATATACATTCATGTCGGGATAATCCCTCAGAAATGTAGCTTTTGTCTGAAGGGCTTTTTGCCTGGCATCAAGCGCCGAACTAAAGAAGATTTCGACCCGGAAGCCGTTCATTCCCTTTATGCTTTCATTCTTTCGGATGTGTAATTCAACCAACCTGATGAGCTCAGGGTCTTGCTCAATACCCAGTTTCTGAAAAATCCCGGGTCTGTTGTCCTGAATCAGCGTATATCCGGTTGCAACAGATTGCCCAAGAATCTCTCCCCAGATAAAAAATAATGGAATCAGTATAAAAACCTTTTTCATCTCATTATAATTGCTAATTTTTAACGTATTCGATGTAGCTCCCATGAAAATTATAATGTTACTCGTATGTGACCCGCCAGCTGGCTGATCATGGTCGATTCATTAATCAATTTTTCTGTTTGCAAATATACATACATTATATAAATACTGGCCAATTTGATGCCCGCCCCCCCGGTTACTTTAATATTATAATTTTGATAATAACATGTGCTCACCAATAATCAGTCCGAAATATGCCGGGAGAAAGCTGTGAAGGACGCATTTGCCCAATTCAGATGATTCGCACTTAAAAAATATTTTTCATCGCTTTAAAAATCTTCTATTTTTGTTTTCCCTAAAAAAAAATAAAAAAATTGATTTATAACATAAAATTATTACATTAGCCGATGGGAAAACTTGTTGAAGAATTCAATGATTATCGCGAAAAGATGAACGAAAGGATTCTGGATGCCGATAACAGGGTAATGAAACGTATATACAGCCTTGATGCCCTTACTTACCAGGATGGTGCGCTCTCTTCAAAGGTAAAGGAGATGCTGGGACTGGCTACCTCTATGGTGCTAAGGTGTGATGACTGTATTAAATACCATCTCGGGAAATGTCACGAGCTGGGATTAACCACAGCAGAGTTATTTGAAATTTTTTCGGTGGCCAATCTGGTAGGGGGAACAATCGTAATACCGCATACCCGACGGGCTGTTGAATACTGGGAAGAACTTATACGTAACAATAATAATCTAAATCAATAATCTAAATCAGTAACAATAATCAAAAACCAATCTAAATGGAAAAACAATTTGCCATTACTTCAAGTGGTAAAACCCTCCGCTCCTTTCATGATTTTCGCTTTGGCCGCTGCAAGTATGTAATCATTCATACTCCCGGAGCCGATGAGTCAAAACTGATCGAAAACCCTTTCATTAATGAGGAAAATGCTGATATGCAGCTGGCTGAATTTCTCAGAGTGCATAAAATTACTTCCATAATTACCGGGGGAGTAGGTCTGAAGGTCGGCGATTATCTGGCTGATCACAAAATGCAACTTATAATGATGGACGAGGAAAAGATCAAGATAGAAGATATTCTCTTCCGCTTAGGTTAGGTAATTGCGTTTTTCTTCGGAATAGGTTGAAATGTGCTTTCGTTTAATTGTGCATAAGGTGAAAATACCTGAAACTTTTTTTACCTTCGGGCTCAAATGAGTATGCTTATGAGGGTAAGAAAAGCAAATGTGTCGGATGTGACTTTTATTGTTGATTATCAGTTGGCTATGGCTCTTGAAACGGAGGGAATCAGGCTGAACCGGGTTGTGGTGGAAAAGGGAGTTGCTGCAGTTTTTGATAACAATTCACGTGGTATCTATTATTTGGCGGAAGAAAATGGAACGGTAATCGGTTCTTTGCTGACCACCTACGAATGGAGCGATTGGAGAAACGGGACTGTATTGTGGATCCAGTCGGTCTACATCCAGCCTCAACACCGCCGAAAAGGAGTTTACAGGAGGTTGTACCAATTTATTCAGGACATTGTTGTTTCTGATCCTGAGCTATTTGGGATTCGGCTTTATGCTGATGTATCCAATAAAACAGCTCATCAGGCTTACCTGAACCTGGGGATGGATGATAGTCATTATAAAACTTTTGAGTGGATGAAACCCTGAGTGTTAACAAAACACGCCTTAAGCTGTTTAATGATTGTATTTAAAGAATTTAATATTAAATTTTAAAATGTAATATATGACCTATGAATACTGTTAAAGATAGCAGTTCTTTCAGTCCTGATGTTTTACGAAAAATAGCCAGGGCGCAGATTAATGAAGTTACTGAATACCATATCTATAAACATCTGGCGAGGAATGTGAAGTCCCCTTCCAACAGATCGGTTCTGAATAAAATCGCCGACGAGGAGCTGGAACATTACCGGTTCTGGATGAATTATAACGACGAGGTCGAACCCAGGTGGTGGGAAGTTAAATTATATATTCTGCTCTCCCGTATTTTCGGATTGGTTTTTAGCCTTAAGCTTATGGAGCGCGCCGAAGCCGCATCCCAAAGGAATTATCTGGAATTGAGCAAAGTTATCCCTGAAGTGGGTAAGATTATTGAGCAGGAAACTAACCACGAGAAGACTTTGCTGAATATGATCAGTGATTTGAGAATAAAGAGTTTTGGAACATGGCTGATAAGCATGAACATGGTATTATTCGTTATGGCAGGGATCTTAATAGCTCTTCCTTATCTGGTTACAACAGGAGTAGCCGTTGGAATAGCAGGCATTCTGACAGCTGTTGTTGTTTCTTTGGCCGATTTTTCCAACACTTTCCTGTTAAAGATTTTTGGAAAACTGAATCGTGAACTTTTCATGAAATCTTTGAGGCGATTGTTTACAGGCATAATAATCGGGATCCTGGTTTCATTGCCTTTTTTTATCATGGAAGCAGGTTATTTGCCGCTGATTATTTCATTAGCGATTATTCTTTTCATGAGTTGCAGTATAAATTTCTATTATGCCGTAATAAGTGATCAACCAATTTTTAAAAGGATCCTGAGAGTAATTCTTACTTTTATTATTATCGGAGGGATGGTTTCTGCCTCATTCCAGGCCCTTGCCTTAATCCTTGGTACATAACTTTTGACTTGCCAATGGGCAGGTGTATTTGTGTAATCTCTTTCTGAGTGGCTGATTTTCAGAACAAAATTGAACTCCTTGCTCCGGCCAAAACGGCTGACTATGGAATTATTGCCGTCAATTGTGGCGCAGATGCAGTATATATTGGGGCTCCATCCTTTAGTGCGAGGGCCGCTGCAGGAAACTCAACCGCTGATATCGCCAGGTTAGCTGCCTATGCCCACCAATATTCGGCCCGTGTTTTTGTGGCCTTCAATACCATTCTTTTTGATAATGAGCTTGAGCATGCGCAAAAACTTATTTGGCAATTGCATGAAGCTGGTGCTGACGCCATCATTATTCAGGATATGGGAATACTCAAAATGGATCTTCCTCCCATTGAGCTTCACGCCAGCACTCAAACCAACAATTATGATCCCGTCAGAATACAGTTTCTTGAAAAATCAGGGTTTCAAAGGATCGTTCTTGCCCGGGAATTAACCATTGAGCAGATCAGGGAGATTAGAAGTTTGACCACTGTTGAACTGGAAAGTTTTGTTCATGGTGCCTTGTGCGTAAGTTTAAGCGGGCAATGCTATATGAGTGAGGCGCTCGGCGGAAGAAGCGGTAACCGCGGCGTATGTGCGCAACCCTGCCGGAGATTGTATGACCTGGTGGATGCCAATGGACAGGTAATCGAAAAGCAGAAACACCTGCTTTCACTTAAGGATCTCAACCTGACTGACCATATTTCCGATATGGCGCTTGCCGGAATCACCAGTTTTAAAATTGAGGGACGTTTGAAGGATGACAACTATCTGAAAAATATCACCGCACATTACAGGATGCGGCTGGATGCATTTTTGGAAGGACATTCCGGTTTTAAAAAGGCCTCGGAGGGTATGGTATTTTTTGATTTTACCCCTGATCCGGCCAAAACTTTCTCGCGGGGTAGCAGTAACTACTTTATAAAGGGACGAAATCCGGACATGGTAAGCTTTGATACCCCAAAATCGGGAGGTGAGTTTATTGGAACGGTAGTGAAATCAACAGGAAAATCAATGGAAATAAAGGCCACCAAAACATTGAATAACAATGACGGTCTCTGTTATTTTGATCAGGACGGGAAGCTTAACGGATTTAAAGTAAATATTGCCGATGGCAGCAGGATATCGGTTCCGGAAGCAGTTTCGCTAAGTCCCGGAACCCGACTTTACCGGAATTATGACCATGCGTTCAATGAAATCATCAGAAACAGCCGTCAGGTGCGTAAGATTCCGGTCGATATTTCTGTTACCGGTTCTGAAGATGAATTGGAACTGGCAGTAACAGGAGAGGATAATGTCCCGTTTTTTAAACGCTTCCGCATTGAAAAGATAACTGCCCGCCAGCCTGAAAAGGTTCCGCAATTACTCAAGACACAACTGGGCAGGTCCGGAGATACTTTGTTCGAAGTCCGGAAAGTTGTGGTCAATTGGCCAAATCCCTCATTTTTGACGATTGCTCAGCTCAACCATATCAGGCGTGAATTTCTGGCGTCATACATGGCGCACAGGCTGCAACACCGAAAGCTCAATATTGCAAAAAAAATATGGAATGATGTTCCTCTTCCTGTGAAAACGGTTGATTTTACCTGGAATGTATCCAACCGGCTTTCAGGACTCTTTTATGAAGAGCGTGGTGCAGAAAGCATTGAACCGGCTTTGGAAATTACAAAAAATTATGCAGGGAAACGGTTAATGACCATGAAGCATTGCCTTAAGTACCAGCTCGGATATTGTCCGCACGAAAAGAAGCATACCCCTTCTGACTATATAGAACCCCTTTACCTGGTTGACGGTAACCGCAGGTTCAGGCTTGAATTCGATTGCCGTGAATGCATGATGAACCTGTATCATACATGAAACGGGCAGGATTCATTGTTAGAAATACCTAAGAGGATTTCCTTGCGGGTTTCATACCATTATTCGAATATCGGGGAGAACGATGAACAGAATTGAAAAATAAACGTTTCACATAGATATTTCGCATATAAACATCAGTCCTCTGCCGGATAATTGATGACACGATGGCAGATGGTTTTCAAAATTATGACCTATTTTTATGACGTTTTTCAAAGGTGCCAGATGTTGGATTGATTTTAATACTGCCGGTATTTTTTATTGGCTTTGAAATGACTGTAAAGTGAATAATCAATTGATAAAACTGATTCGGGAGGGTGAACATCAGAAACAGGATTTTAAGTATTGTATCACTGACTCACGAAAAATTGCCCGGTCGTTGGTTGCCTTCGCCAATACGGCAGGAGGAAGCCTGTTGATTGGTGTTAAGGATAATGGAAATATTGTAGGGGTACAATCCGATGAAGAGTATTACATGGTGGAATCCGCAGCCCGGATTTTCAGCCGGCCTCCCATAGCCTTCACGACACGCCAGTGGCATTACGAAGGTAAAACCGTGTTACAGGTATCCGTCGAGACAAGCACCCGGAAGCCTCATTTTGCAAAAGACGATAATGGAAAATGGATGGCCTACGTGCGCCATAAAGATGAAAACCGTCTGGCCGGAAAGGTTATGATCGATGTATGGAACAAGCAAAAAAGTCCTGAAGGGATAACCATTAAACTGTCCGATGCAGAGAAATTCCTTTTGCATTACCTCGACAGCCACGAATTTATATCGGTTTCGGCCTATGCCCGAAAGGCCGGTTTGCCATACCGGCAAGCCGAACAATTGCTGGCTGATTTTATTGTTTTGGGTATCGTTCAGCCCTATTTCGGAGATGCTCACGTAGTTTATCACTTGAATAAAAATTTTGATGTGGAAGATTGGGCAAAGAAGAGGGGCTTTGAAATGCGGGACAAATAATCCTATCTTTGCGCAAAATTTTTAAACTGCTCATTTTTGGAGGCAGCATCATTTCTGACATTATTTGATGGGCACCCGCAGATTGAAATGCTTGTAAAGCATTGTGGTGCCCCCCCGGGTGAAAGACTTCACCTGCAGGGTATTGTTGGCTCTGTCCGAACAATTGTCGCTGCTTCATTACACTTACGGGCATCTAAAAACTTGCTGGTTGTCCTTCCTGAAAGAGAAGAAGCTGCCTATTTTTACGATGACCTTGTTAGTCTGGGACTCGAAGAAAATGCCCTGTTTTTCCCGTCATCCTATAAACGTTCGGTGCAATTTGGGCAACCCGACCAGGAGAGCCTGGTGTTGCGCACCGAAGCACTTAATAAAATAAGAGGAAACAGCCAGCCATTTATCGTAATTACCTACCCCGAAGGACTGGTGGAAAAGGTGATATCTCCGGAGAACCTGGCCATCAACACGCTTTCCATTTCAAAAGGGGAGAAGATTTCCATTGAGTTTATCAACGAGTTTCTCTTTGAGTATGGCTTTGAACGGGTTGATTTTGTTACTGATCCCGGTCAGTTTTCAATCCGGGGGAGTATCGTGGACGTTTTCTCCTACGCCAACGAGGATCCTTACAGGCTTGATTTTTTCGGCAATGAAGTGGACTCAATCAGGAGTTTTGATATTGACAACCAGGTTTCCAAATCTGCACATGAACGTATAACTCTTGTCCCCGATGTTCAAAAAGATATGTTCGCCGGCCAGCGTATCGGCCTTCCTTCATTTCTGCCATCCGATACCCTGTGTATGGTCTGCGGGGGTCAACTGGTTGCCGGTCAGCTCGATCAGATAATTGTCCATACCTTGCATGACAGGGTAGAGGAAGTAATGGTCAGAGAAGATGATCTCCTGACAGGCAAAGAGTTTATAAAGACATTACAGGGTATGACCTGTATTGAGTCAGGCAACGGAGAACTCTTTAAACCCATTAAAAAAGTGGGTTTTAATACCTCCAAACAACCTGTTTTCAATAAAAATTTCAACCTTCTGGCTGAAAACCTGCAGGACTTCACGGATCTGGGTTACCGGTTACTTTTGCTTACCAATCAGGAGAAACAGGCAGCGCGGTTACGGGACATTTTTAAAGAGATCCGGCAGAAGGTCGTTTTTGAGCCGGTCAAGTTCGCCCTTCACGAAGGGTTTATCGATCATGACCTGAAAATCTGCTGTTATACCGACCACCAGATTTTTGAACGTTACCACCGTTTCAGGCTCCGTACCCGTAAACCTCAGCGTGAGGCCATCACCCTCAAGGAGTTGAATATGCTCCATCAGGGAGATTATGTGGTGCATATCGATCATGGGATTGGCAAATTCGCAGGTCTGGTAAAAACAGAAGTAAACGGGAAAATTCAGGAAGCCATCCGGTTGGTATACCGCGACAACGATTCTTTGCTGGTGAGTATCCATTCACTTCACCGGATATCCAAATACAAGGGAAGGGACGGAACTGAACCCTCGCTCAACAAGCTGGGGAGCCCCGCCTGGCAAAACCTG
>CAYMXK010000175.1:0-9426 GCA_964393915.1 uncultured Prolixibacteraceae bacterium | reverse complement strand
GAAATATGGATCCTTATGTAATCGAAAAGTAAATCTTTCATTGGGTCGATCCATTCATGCGGGCTGTTAAATAATTCGCCCATTGCAATCGGAACAGAGGTATGCTCCCTTAAGAGTTTGAAATATCTGTTATTTTCAGGTGAAAGTGGATCTTCAATAAAAAACGGACGAAACTCCTCCAGTCTTTTGATAAGATTAATTGCATCCATTGGCTGCAACCTTTCATGCATATCGTGAAGCAGTTCAACCTTTTCGCCACACCTTTTCCTGGCCTCCTCAAATATCTTTATTGTACTTTGATAATAGACAAAAGGATCCATGTAATTGTCATTTGGCATTCCAAATCCTGCATCTTTAAAATCCGGATTATTGGTAATCCCGGTAGAGCCATAACCGCCCATCTGAACACGTACATGACGAAAACCTTCCTCAATGTACCGGGCAACATCGTCGGCAACCTTTTCCGGTGAATTTCCGCTGGCATGCGCGTAGCAATCGACCGCAAAACGGCATTTTCCGCCCAGCAACTGGTAAACCGGCATGTTTGCCCGTTTTCCCTTGATGTCCCAAAGTGCCTGATCCAAACCGCTCAGCGCATTATTTAAAACCGGGCCGTTCCGCCAGTAGGAACTCTGATAGGTCGCTTGCCAAATGTCTTCAATATTATCAACATCCCTTCCAACACAAAAGTCATTCAGAGATTTGTCAATAGCTGCAACAACCGCATGTGCCCTTTGCCTGAAGGTTGCACAACCTACTCCATATAAGCCAGGTTCGCTGGTTTCAACTTTTACTGTTACCAACTCTATACCATGAGGACAAGTTGCAATTGCTTTTACCTTTGTGATCTTTACCGGGGGAAGCCCTTTATAGTCTTTCTTATCATCTGCTGCAGCTGAAAAAGGATTGGTCAATCCGGCTCCGATAGTAGCCAAACCAAGACCCTTCAGCGCTGTTCTGCGGTTTAGATTTGTATTCATGATTCTAATAAAATCTCAATCAATAAAACACTCTTTTATAAATTTCCACGATTAAACCAGAATAGGGAGCAGCATAACCTACCAATTTATTCATATCAGCATCTGAAAGTTTTTTCATCTCTTTCAGCACTTTTACATTTGACTCCAGTTCGTGCAAATGCAGGCACCCACTGCACAGGGAAGAAACAGGAAGTGAGTACACATACTGGTGAAGATTGGCGTATGTCAGTTCGGTAAGGCCTACAACATCTGGAATATCTTTAGTTTCGATATTTTTGGGAGTAGTGTCTATCCGACCTCCCATCATGCTGCCGCCAGCCATGGTTTTCATGGCAATAACGCCATATTTTTTTTCCAACAGAGCGGGTAGGACACGATGCTGAAATGACTCAAATGATGGGTCACAAACATTTAATGGCATTTGGCAGGCATCCATCTCTAAGCCCAGTTCATCGAGCTTTTTCAGAAAATAGAGGTGGGTTATAGGATTTTGGTGGCCGGTAAAACCCAGGTAACGCACCTTGCCTTTTTGTTTTGCTTCAAGGAAAGCATCTAAAACGCCGGCTTTTATCCTGTTATCCACATCTTCCGGAGTACCTAAGGCATGAATTTGCCACAAGTCGATGTAATCTGTATTTAAAGCTTTTAACGATTCATCCAACATCTGACGCACTTCATCACCTGTTCTGCCTGGCGCCTTTGTCATAAGGAAAATCTGGTCACGGTATTTGGGAGTTAGAAATTTACCCATGTACTCTTCGGCACGGCCATTGACATATCTCCGGGCATTGTCGAAGAACCTGACTCCCAGCTCCATGGATCTTTCAATCATTCTCTCAGCATCAGCAGGGTTTTCGATGAACCCTAAATGGTATCCGCCAAGACAAAAAGCTGTTACTTTCTGACCATCTCGGGTCAATTGGCGCTGAGGTAAGAGTTCACCCCATTTGTCGCTCACGGGATTTGCCGAAGCCCAATCAGCAATTAAACTTAAGGCTGCAACAGTTCCTGCTTTTTTAATGAATTCTCTTCTGTTTTCCATGATACAGTTTTTTATATTATAAATATTTCACTTTTAACATTCACTCCCATTCTTATCGATCCGTCAGAAGTTTTAAACCAGAAAGTTACGCATTTTGATGAGTAATTCGAAATGTCATTTTCAATAGTAATTTGATTGTTATTTATCGGTTCGTTTTACGGAAATATTTAATGACTGATCTTCATAACCATTTCTTCCTTACCGGTTGCAGGAATATTTTTAACAAATTCATCATAGTACCCCCGTAGCTTTGCAATATCTTTTTGATACCTGGAGTCTTTAATCCGGTTATCAATTTCGAGCGGATCGTATTTCCGGTTAAAAAACATATCACCAAAACCGCGGTAGTCCCAGTTTTTATGCAAAGCAGTTGGATCGAGCATAATACCCAGTTTCTGATCTTTGGTGATTACCGTAGCCTGCGACCAGCTTTCAGAAACAAAATATTTCCTTTTCATAGGCTTTCCTGAAAGAAGAGTCTGCGCCATGGATTCGCCCTGTAGGGGATGTTTCAGCTTTGGCATGGTTAAGCCGAGCAATTCGACCAGGGTCGGATAAATATCGACCAGACTTACCAATTCACCGGAACGTTTTCCATTTTTTTTATTACCCGGATACCGGATGATCAAGGGCATATTTAGAATGTCCTCGTAAACATTTTGTCCGGCTGCCGATTTTTCAACCATCCCGTGGTTTCCCACAAAATCGCCGTGGTCGGAGGTGTAAATTACAATGGTTTCATCTTCCAAACCAGCTTCATCGAGCGCTTTCAGAATATCACCAATAAGATGATCCATTTCGGTAACCAACGCATAGTAAGCTCCAATATGGTTGCGCCACAGTTGTTCGTCAGCGAATGCCTTGTTGACATTCCACACTTTATTGCCGCCATCGCGGATTGATTGCATCATCGGAGGAATATTCTCCTTTGGTTCATACAGACTGGCAGGTTTAATGATGGAGCCGCCATTTTTCCGGCCATTTCCCCAGGCAGAGACATCGTACATGTCCATATATTTTTTCAGGGGTGTATAAGGTTGATGGGGACGATAAAATGTAGCCCAACAAAAGAACGGCTGATCACTATCTGCCTGGTCTTTAATCATCTGAATGGTAAGCTCAGTTGTAAAGGCCTCCATTGTCATGTTTTCCGGTAGCTCCGAAATCCGGGTTCCCAGGTCGGCAATCGGTAGTTTTTCGTTGGCATAAGATGAGCAAGGAGAACCTTTCCCAAATTCGGCTGCCCAGTCTGCGGCAAATTCTTTTCCATAACCCTTTTCCTCCACCCATTCCGTATAGCTGTTCCGGGGAGTTTCGTTGCACAGATGACTTCGATGAACATCCCAGCCGTCATCTACTGCCTGCGAAGTATGTCTTTTCCCGAAAGCGTAGGTTTTGTAATTGTTTTGCTGAAAAACAGTGGCCAGCGATACCACCTCATTCATAACTTCCGTTTTTTCACCATTCGACAGCAATCCGAGGGTACGGGAATATAAACCTGCCATCAGGGATGATCTTGAAGGAGCACAAATGCCTGTGGTGCAATAGGCCCTGTCAAAAACTACCGACTCCCGGGCCAGTTTGTCGAGGTTAGGGGTTATTACATCCGGGTGCCCTTCAAAGCCCATTACATTTTTATTGTGCTGATCGGAAAACAGGAGAAGGACATTGGGCTTTTTCTTCGGCGGATTCGATTGATTATCAATAGCCAGTGTTGTGCCAACATTGATCGACAGCAACGCCAATCCTGTTGCCATACTTCGAATAGCAATCATATTATAGGAGGTTTTTTCTTTAGATTTATTGTAAACTATCTGTTTGCTCATATTTGTGCAATTTGACTTTTAATTACCAGTCGGATCATAGAAACAGCCTGGATTAGTTTATTAAATATAGCGTCGGACGTAAAATATTTTATTAATAAAAGATTAACCGAAAAAAAAGATAGTCAATAAAGTTATTTCAGGCATCCGCAAAGTATCGTTCGGTTTAGCACAAAAACATGAATATAAGACAGTTAAATCAATGTGCATATATATTAACCTATTTAGCCTTTTTGTATACAAAATGTTTCATTCGTTCAATCCATTTACCTGATCCTTGAGGAGGAACTGTTTTCAGGTGGTTGAGAGTTACCTTAACACCTATGGCTGGTTCGTTTGTTGTTTCCGTTTTGTACCTGTAGGTTAATTAGCAGGAGCAATTTCAACCTGAGTAATGCTATTAGCGTCGAGATTTACGGTTACATCCACCACATATACCGAAGTGCCTTCAAATTCCTGTTCAATTGTTCCGTTAGTGATACGGTAATTATGGCCCTTTGGTACTACAAAACGCACTTTTGCACCTTCAACAGCAAATGGAAATTTGTTGTCGATGGTTGCTGAATTGGAAGTGCTCGTTCCATCGTTTGCCGCAGCATAAGTGAGACTAAGGTTTGTTACCCACGTCGATGTTGAATCCTTGGTTCCACTGAAAAGCACATTTGTTGATGCGGTAGTGCCCGAAGGGGTTGTGAAAGTACCGTTGATGTTGTTAATTTTAAACAGATTAAATTCAAAGTATTCTCTTAGCGATGCTGCAATGTAAGCAACTGCAGGACTCCCTTCGGTGAATGAATGTGGATTTTTTGTAAAGAGATGGTGATTGTGGCCAGATAATACCAAACTAAGTTTTGTCTCCGCATCAATAAAACTATGCATTCTGTTGTAAAGATGACCTGCTGCTAAATGAAAATTTCCACCTGCTCCGACACCTCTCAACCATGCGATGGCTTCATCTATCTGATATTGGTGGTCTCCTGCGTTCGTTGCAGAAACCGACCAGGAATTATTAATATTCAAAAATCTGCCATTGCCATACTTAAAACTATGGTTTTGCATTCCATAGTAACGATTGAAAAAATCAGCATTTTGTTGCGCAGTGGCTTTGTTAAAATCGTTGTTTATCGGGGCATCATGATTTCCGGGAATTAAAAATGTAGCAGCAGAAGCTTTTGCCACTCCTTTTGTGTTGATGGAGGGATTGCCAAGGAAGTAATATTGTTCTCTTTCAGGGTGATTGATCACATTATACATATTATCGCCTGTTTCGATGATGATTTGAGCATCGATAATATTGGCAATATCTATCATGGCCGATTTCCGTTTCAACAATATATCGGAGTCGTGACCCCCCTGGAATAAATGACCATCTGACATGTGCACGAGATAATATATATCCTTGTACTTTTTTACAATCTTAACTCCCCCATAGGATGTAACTGTGCCTGTAGAGGTATTCAGAACAAGGTCATACCGGTCGGCAGGAATGCCGTCAGGTAAGGTAACCGTAATTTTATGAGTATACGTATTGCCCGACATTGGATCATAAACCCAATTTCCGGCTACTGTACTGAAACTTGTACTAACGGTATTGTATGGGCCATTAAGTTGTATGGAATGAATGGTTTGTCCGTTATCGGCATTGAACCAAACTTCAAAACGTTCGCCACTCTTTACAATAGCTGTTGTAGCCCGCCAGGGGTAAACAATATTCCCGCACAATGCTGTGATAGAGAATCCTATCAGCAAAAGAAAAATTGAAAATGTCTGTTTCATAGTAAAAATGGAAATCGGTTATTAAAAGTCATTAAGAAAGTCATTTAATTGTCATTAAAAAAGTCATTCAATTGTCATTTAATTGTCATTGATAGTCATTGATAGTCATTAAAAAAGTCATTCAATTGTCATTTAATTGTCATTTAATTGTCATTTAATTGTCATTTAATTGTCATTTAATTGTCATAGAAAGTCATTAAGAAAGTCATTCAATTGTCATTGATAGTCATTGATAGTCATTCAAAAAGTCATTAAATTGTCATTAATTGTCGTTGATAGTCATTTAAAAAGTCATTAAAAGTCATTCAGAAGTCATTTGATAGTCATTTAGTTGCCGGAAAATGACTACAAAATGACAATAATGACCACAATTGACTGACGTAAAAAGGAAAACAAACGGACAATCATAATAGTTTATTTACGCAGTTCTATTTATCCTGAACTTCAAATTCAACGTAAATGGGTTTGTGATCGGAAGGGTAGACGCCATTGACATTGTAATCCACATCTTCATATTTCAATACTTTAACGGGTCCTTTATACAATACCCAGTCTATTTTCTTAGGATCTTCAAACGAATTATTAAATAAATCAGGATCGGTTGAATTTTTATCGCCCACCAATACTTTATAGGGCGCGCTGCCCGGACGGCAATTAAAATCACCCATCAGAAATACCGGGCGCTCTGGTTCCCATGCCCCAAAACGGTTTAGGTCATCAATGCGTTTTTTGATTAAAACTGAGGCATTCAATCTTGCTAAGGAGTCCTTTGCTCCATTAAAATAGTGGGTGTTAAAAACATAAAATTCCTGTGTGTTTTCCCAGTGTCCGCGGTAATCCTGAGGATAGCGGCCTGTTTTACCTTCCGAAGAAATATTTACCAAAGCCAGGCGTACCCAGGTAACCATCCGGGGATTTATTTCGGGTCCACTGCCAATAATTTCAGGCGTTTTTGATAGCTGGAAACTTTGCAATTCGCGAAGCCGAAACTTGTCGCGTTTATAAAATATTGCCATGTGTTCATCATCATCGCCGCCTTTCCGGCCTTCTCCAACAACTACATACTCAGGAAGATGGTCCTCCAAATAATCAATTTGTTCTTTCAGTCCTTCCTGCGTCCCAATAATATCAGGATTGTATTTGCGAATCATGTCAAGCTGCATTTCACGCCTTATTTCCCACGAAGGCTGATAAACTGAGCTGGCATATTTGAGATTGTAGGTCATTAACGTTACTACTTCCCCCGCGGGTTTTTCCTTTTCGTTTGTCTGCGAAGTCGAGGTTTCAAATAAAAAAATTACTAAAACGGACAATGTGATTGTCTTTAAGAGTATTCCGAGATTCATGATTTAATATTTTATTCAGTTCAACTTAATTGTATCTGTTCCAGTGCCGTTTGATAGTTCGGCCTCGAGAGTAAGCTGAACTATTTAACAACCATTTCTTTTTTCCAATCGGCGAATATTCATGTTCGTTTGATTTTAGAATATTTTATAATCCAGGTTTATTGTTCAGGTTTGAATGTTTTATTGTATAGATTCTCATCCTTGTCGAAACACCCTGACATATAAATAATTGCATTTTTGTTTTCAACGGTGACCGGCGAATCTGACACGTAATTTCTCATGCGGCTTCCCCAGACTGAAACCGTCAGCTTTTTATCACCCCTGACCAGCAAGAAATCATGCGACATATTTTCAGGGACAGTTGTCAATGCGTTATTCCCACCTGAAAAGGCCTCGACATTGCTCAGTGATGTATGGCCCTGCCCTTCAATAATTATTGGATGAATATTTTCCACCTTCTCACCGGTGTTGGCAATGATTGACCCTTGTGCAATCTGCCAATTCCGGTTTTTGGTATTGTTCCCCCGCTTCAGGATTCCAACCGCCACGCAGTCGAAATTAAAATTGGTCAATTGCCCATACGACTCACTATCCAGGAGAATACCGCCATATGTCCCAAAAGTGAACAGGTCAATGAGCTGTGCATTGTCAGTATGGTTAATCACGAAGGCAAAAGTTTTTTTGGCGATGACTGCATCCACCACTTCGCGGCTGTACTGCCCTCCGATGTACCGCTGCGCGGCAGGGTTTACGTGGCAATGGAGGATTCTGGGGACATCGTAGCAGTAATCCATCCTGATAAATTCTCCGCTTAAAGGATAGCCATAACAATGCTCAAAGGTCATTAACTCACAGGCAAACTGCCTGCTTGCATTAAAATCAAATGCCAGATATTCTCCATAAAAGGTCAGGCACGAAAGGTAAATTCCCTGTGCACGGCTTGTTTGTGAAACCTGAATGGTTGGCTTATAGGGGATAATGGCAGCCGGATCTTTTATCGTCTGCTCAGGATACCAGAACTGAATCCCTTTGATTTGAGTGCTGGTTTCAACAGTAATAAACGGATTATCCTTGTCTGTGATCGCGAACACGCTTCCAACCGGTTGCTTTTTTTCCGGATGTACAGTTCCACGGTGCGTAGGCCCGTGAACTCCGATCAGGGACACATTCTTTCTCAAAATGATACCGCCGTCAACAGGGTAGGGTTCAGCGACGGGCTCAACAAACAGGGCCGAACCGCTTGCTGATGCCCAGTCAATGGCTTTCTGAAGATTTTCTTTGTTGACTGCCGGACTATTCCCCGGTTTAACGTCGAATTTTTGAATGCTTATCATTTCTGAAGCCCGGAGCAAATTAATGCCGGACATAAGCATCAGGATCAAAATCAGGTTGGTTTTCATATTTATAATTTTTAGAATTTTCAGAGTAAGCTCAAGATTTGCATAAAATAGTTTATTATTCAAAGCCCACAGATGCTGGCAGTTTATCTATATCGTAATAGTTGTGCTCTATCCGGTTGTTGTATACTTTGATGATACGCAAACCTGAAGGGGCATTTCCCAGTGGTTTCCCAAGGGCACTGGTTGTGATCAGCTGAATATTGCCATAAGTTAACTCCTTATTGTTGTGGCGATGGCCGAAAAAGACCGCGTCAACTCCTTTATTTTCAAAAAGCGACAGGTACTTTTTACGGTCTTCAGGGCTGAAATTCGAGTATGATTCTTCTTCTTCGGGATTGGAATTATACAGCGGGTAGTGACAAAAAAGGATTCTATTGTTGGCATTGCTGTACTTTTTAAGTTTGCTGCCCAACCATTTGTATTGTTTTTCCTCATGCGATTCCATCCGGGCCTTTATGAGGCTGCTGTTGAATCCGATAAAAGCCGATCCTTTGTGTTGAAATGCAAACCTGTCCCTTCCGTAATTTTCCCGGTACTTCTTCAGGCTCTGTTTGTCGGGATTCAGGCCGACATCATGATTCCCAGGTGAGTAATATACAGGGATTCCGGAATTTATTTTGGCAACAATTCTTTTAAATTCCTGAATCTGGGGTTCTGATTTCTGGTTGTGGACAAAATCGCCCGTGATGACGACAAAATCGGGACGTAACCGGTTAATGCCGTCAACAGCTTTCTCCATTAGGAGAGTCTCCTTTTCGAATCCCTTATTGTCTTCGAACATACCTAACTGGGGATCGGTAAATTGAACAAAAAAGAATGGATCGCCCGGTTTTTTTGTTTGGCCATGAGCAGCTGCGGTAATCATGAACAATAACACCAGTAAGAAAACCTGTTTGCTTATGTTACCATAACTTTTAGCTGACATACCTATGGCTGCACCACCAAATGTCAATACTGCGGAACTGGCTGCCAGATTTTTTATAAACTTCCTTATTGATGTCATATTTCTAGTTTTAATGATTATTCCTGTTTCCTTTCAGGCATACTACCTGTAAGCGG
>CAYMXK010000174.1:2284-9468 GCA_964393915.1 uncultured Prolixibacteraceae bacterium | reverse complement strand
TTGACGGATCAAAAATCCAGGATGCTACAGGCACGTTATTCTCCAGCAATGCCAGATTGATACAAAATTCGCCGTTCCTTTTTATAAATTCCCTGGTTCCGTCGAGAGGATCAAGCAGAAAAAGTCTTTGCATGTTTTTCCGGACTTCATAATCCGGGATAGGGTTTTCCTCATCAATAACCGGTACGGAAGGGAACAAATGCCGTAACCCCTGATTGATTATCCGGCTCGATAAGAGGTCTGCCCGTGTAACCGGCGACAAATCAGATTTCTGCTTTTCATCGAAGTTGCTGCCTGAATACACATCCATAACAGCATCCCCCGCTCTCCGGAGCAGCTCTTCAACTTTGCGTACCAGACTTTCTTCCATGTTGTGCTCTTTTTATTCTGTCAATTGGATTTTTCCGAGCTTTAACAAAACTGTCTTCATGCTCTTACCGATCAATGCAGAGGTTAATTCTTCGCGGGCAATGTAAATAAAGATGCAACTGATTTTTTGTGTTGAAAGCTTTTCATATAACAGAAACTTATTGAGCCTGTATGCCTCCTTCATTCTGCGCTTCAGTTTATTTCGATCTGTGGCATGTTTGAAATTTCTTTTACTGACGGAGAAGGCTGCCTGGACAGGAAAAGGCAGATCATTGTCAGTTTCCACCCACACCACTTTTATGGGATAAACCAGAAAGGATTTTCCCGATTCGAAGAGTTTCGCTATTTCCTTAACGCTCTTCAGTCGTTCTTTCCTGGAAAAGGTATACCGTATTATATCCATTCAATCTTAATAAAGGTGGTAGAAAAGAAACGGCAAAGAAAAGTTGGCCATCAAGGAACCAAGACACCAGGGGTTTGGCCGCCAAGGCATGAAGGCATACAAATGAAACACGGCTATTTAATCTTATTCACGCTTTTGATATACATCTCCAGGGCCATGGTCATAGATGGAGCTTCAGGAGTGGGCGCTTCAATATCGACGGTTAGTCCGGCTTCCCTGACCGCCTGCGCGGTACTTGATCCGAATGACGCGATTTTAGTGTCGTTTTGCCTGAAGTCCGGAAAATTCTGGAACAATGACTTAATCCCCCATGGACTGAAGAAAACGATGATGTCGTAATTCACCTCTTTTAGGTCAGAAAGGTCACTGCTGACCGTGCGGTAAAAAACGGCTGATGTATATTTAAAGCCTGCTTTATCGAGCATTTTGGGAATTTCCTGCGAATGTATATCTGACAGAGGCAGAAGATAACGCTCTACTTTGTGCTTTTTCATTGTATCCAGCAAATCGGTGAGGGATCCGTTGGCATAAAAAATCTTGCGCTTTCTGTAGACGATATATTTTTGAAGGTAGAAAGCAGTGGCTTCGGAGATGCAGAAATATTTCATTGAATCGGGAATGGTTACCCGCATTTCCTGGGCAAGCCTGAAAAAATGATCAATACTGGTACGGCTGTTAAAAATTACAGCTGAGTAATCGAGTATGTGTATCCTGGTCTGCCTGAATTCTTTCGCACTTATGCCATCGATCTGCGTAAAAGGGCGAAAATCAATTTTTACATTGGTAGTTTCAGCAAGATCGGAATAAGGCGATTTAGCCGTTCCTGGCTCAGGTTGCGATATTAGAATTGTCTTGATCTTCAAAGCCATTAATTTTAAATTACAAATCCCTCATTTTCCTATGTTATTAGTTTCAATGCCAACAACAGTGGTAAAATTTCGAGGGTACAAAGGTACAAAAAGAGATAAAAAATAGAAAATTGTTTTTTTAAGAAAATTATCACACCTCTCCATAGTAAAATCAGGTACAAAAATAACATAATTGTCAGTCCGGTGATGAAGAGGGGATAGGGTGTTGATATCGGTGCCCAGGCAATAAGGGCAACAATGGGAAGCGCCAGTATGCCCATAACCCTGATATGATTGTTGATATTATAAATGAACTCACCAGTCTCCTGGCTGTTCTCGATGATAAATCCGGTGATCAGATAAATGAATTTCTTTATCAATAGAAAAGAGGTGACAAGCGCCAGTGAAAACAGATATTTCAGGAATCCGGTAAACGGAAGATCCAGGTTAAAATGGTAAGCCACCTGATAGAAAAAGAGTCCGAAAACAAAATAGCTGAAAATCTCCAGCCTGATCTCCCCCTGGCTTAGAGAGACATTCCGCTCGCGATACATCCGTGATGCCGTTGAATAATTAAGGAGGCTCTGAAAAAGATTGGCAAGATAGTTCCCAAATGCATGCCTTACGGACGCAAAAAGAGCAATTGCTATAAATATGACAATGGTGAACCAATCCTGTTGTGCCTTCGCGACCTGCTGCGATGGCAAAACCAGGCCAATGCCCCTGTCCTTTGAAGATTCAATAGTGATACTATTTTGTGGTGATATTTCCTTATGCTGCCCGTGGAACATTTTATTTACCTCACGAATGCGCCAGTAACGTATTTGCTCGGGTGTGGGAATTTCGCGCTGTTGCTCATTCCTGGCAGTATCCTGGACTGAAACAGTATTAATCAATTGGGCAGCTTGCAGGGCAGGATTGTTGTAATCTCCCGGGTTTGATGATATTTCAGGTGAAATATCATATGTGTAAAAGAATTCTGAAATTGAGTAATCTGCCTTCATGATTCTTATTAGAGGGTGCAAAGATATAATTAATTGATATCGACAGACATTTTGAGCTTAAAGCAATTACATACAGTTCTCCTGTTCGTATGTTTCAAGCATCTTCATAATTTCAAAAAGCTCAAGTGCATCATAATTGCTATGTTCTGACTCCAGGATAGCAAGAAAACGCTGCAGAGCTTCCCTGTAATCTTCTTCAGTTCTTAAAATATCTTCCATATCAGTGTGCATCCAACCAGTTTTCAGCCGATTTCATTTCTATTGTTAGCGGAACATCCATCTGAAAAGCCCTCTCCATCTTCTCTTTCACAATCTTTTCAACCTGATCGAGTTCCGTTATTAATACATCAAAATTCAATTCATCGTGTACCTGAAGTACCATCTTTGATTTCAACCGCTGGTTGGCAAACTCATCCTGAATTTTTATCATGGCCAATTTGATAATATCAGCCGCCGACCCCTGAATGGGAGCATTGATGGCATTTCTTTCGGCCATGCCGCGAACCACAGCGTTGTTTGAATTAATGTCACTTAGATAACGCCGGCGGCCCATAATTGTTTGCACGTACCCGTCTTTTCTGGCCATTTCTATCGATTTATCCATATACTCCTTCACTTTCGGAAAGTTTTCGAAATATCCGTCGATTAATCCTTTGGCTTCAGATCGTGAAATATTAAGTCGCTGTGAAAGTCCAAAGGATGAAATTCCGTAGATTATTCCGAAGTTGGCCGTTTTGGCTTTTCTCCGCATTTCTGAAGTAACCTCTTCTACAGGTACTTTATAAATTTTGGAAGCGGTAATGGCATGAATATCCTCGCCTTTTCCAAAAGCCTCCATCATCTGCGGATCGTGACTCAGGGCAGCCATGATGCGCAACTCAATCTGCGAATAGTCGGCAGATAAAAAAAGATGTTTGTCGTCTGAGGGAATAAACGACCTCCTGATTTCCCTGCCGTTTTCATCGCGGATAGGTATGTTCTGAAGATTGGGGTTGTTGGAACTTAACCTGCCGGTGGATGTTATCGCCTGGTTATAGGAGGTATGGATTTTCCCGGTACGGGGATTGATCAATTGGGGAAGGGTCTCTACATAGGTATTTAAGAGCTTCTTTAAACCTCTGTATTCCAATACTTTGTTTACAATTGGATGTTTGCCGGCCAGTTGAGCAAGCACCTCTTCATTGGTTGAATATTGTTTGGTTTTGGTGAGCCTTGCATTGGGATCTATTTTCAGCTTTTCAAATAAAATCTCTCCCAGTTGCTTGGGTGAGGAGACGTTGAAATCCTGGCCGGCCATTTCTATAATCTCCTTTTCCAGGGCGATGATCTGTTCCCTCAATTCAACGGCATAGTTGTTCAACGATCGGACGTCCAGCTTAACCCCTGCCATCTCCATCCCGGTTAAAACCGGGACAAGCGGCATTTCAAGGTTCTCAAACAGCTCTACCTGATCATATTTTCTCAGTTCCGGAACAAGCGCATCCTTTAACCGGTAGGTAAGGTCAGCATCCTCGCAGGCATAGTCGCGGAGCTTCTCCACAGGCACCGACCGCATGGAAAGCTGGTTTCTGCCTTTGGCGCCAATCAGGTTATCCGTTGGAATTTTCCTGTAGTTCAAATAAATTTCGCAAAGATAGTCGAGGTTGTGCTTCAGTTCAGGTTGTATAAGGTAATGTGCCAGCATGGTATCGAACATCCTTCCCTCCACGGTTATGCCATACTGTTGCAGCATAAGCAGGTCATATTTAAGGTTTTGCCCGATCTTCATTATCCGCTCATCGGCAAATACTTCCCTGAATTCTTCCATGACTTTAAGGGCTTCGTTCCGGTTGTTGGGGAGGGTTACACAGAAAGCCTCATGCTTGCGGAACGAAAAGGAGAGACAAACCAGTTCTGCAGAATGAGGGTCGAGGCCGGTGGTTTCAGTATCGAAACAAAACTCAGGTTGTATGGAGAGTTCCGCCCGCAGGCTGGCCCTCTGCATCTCATTCTCCACCAGGTAATATTGATGGGGTGTAGTATCGATCGAATCCATTTTGCTTTCAGCCGGAGAAAAAACCGGAGTTTCGGGCACAGCAAACAAACTACCCTGAACCGGATGCTGTGCAGGCTGCTGAACCTGCATGCCGGCCTTTGGTTGGTTCAACCCGAGGCGTTCACTCAATTGCCTGAATTCCAAATCTTCGAAGAGCGCTCTCAGTGCCGGAACTTCCGGTTCTTCCATCCGCAGCCGTTCAGGCTCAAAGGCTATAGGCACATCTAAAATAATGGTGGCCAGCTGCCGTGATAAGCGGACCTGTAGCTCAAATGCTTCAAGGTTCTCCTTCAGTTTCCCTTTCAGCTGCCAGAGGTTCTGATAAATGCCATCGATGCTCCCAAATTCACTGATCAGTTTTTGTGCATTTTTTGGTCCAATGCCCGGACAACCGGGAATATTGTCAGATGAATCGCCCATCAGCCCCAAAAGGTCGATTACCTGGAGCGGAGAATCGAGTTCAAAGTTCTTCTTCACCTCCTCTACACCCCAGATCTCATTATCATTGCCCGATTTGCCGGGTTTATACATAAATATTTGATCGGAAACCAGTTGCGCATAATCTTTGTCGGGAGTCATCATATAGGTGTAAAAACCCTCACCGGCCGCCTTTCTCGCCAGGGTACCAATCACATCATCGGCTTCAAACCCTTCCAGTTCGATAATGGGGATCCTGAATGCCTCAATCATTTTCCGGATGTAGGGAATTGCCTTTCTGAGGTCTTCGGGCATTTCCTGGCGGTTGGCCTTATATTCAGGAAACATTTTATGCCTGAAAGTAGGCTTTGACAAATCAAAAACAACGCCGATAAATTCAGGCTTTTCGTTTTCGAGAAGTTGCACCAGGGTATTGGCGAAGCCCAGAGCCGCCGAGGTATTCACCCCTTTTCTGTTGAACCGGGGGTTGCGGATAAAGGCAAAATAGCTTCGGTAGATCAGCGCGTAGGCATCGACCAGGAACAGTTTCTTTTGATCATCAGGCATAATTTCAGATTTATGGGTTATCGGCAGCAAACCATTCGGCAAACGAATTCCCGGTTTCGTACAAACGGATGCTGAAAAGTGAAACATTGGCGGGAAGCAAAGGTTTTAGGATCAGGGCAATGTGAGCGATAATATTTTCGGTGGTAGGCTGAAATCCGACTATAAGAAGGCGGTTGGTTACTTTCTTCAGCGTTTCTGTCTGTTCGGGCGGAGTTAGACTGTTAACCATCAGCGCGTGGTCGAATTTTTCGATGATCTGCTGCTTAACCAACGTTTTCAGTTCATGAAAGTCAATTACCATCCCGTCTTTCGGATGTCCGGCATGATTAAAAGGTTCACCTGAAACAGTGATTTCCAGCTTATAGGAATGTCCGTGAATATTTCGGCAAACGCCATCGTATTCATACAGGGCATGGGCCATTTCAAAATTGAACCTTTTAGTTATTCTGATCCTTGACATATATTCTTATTAAAAACAGGCGTGAAATTACTGAAAATTCAGCAGCTATCATTTCTTTGTTTTATTCCATCAAAACAGAATCGGGGATCAATAGTTTGGCATTAAGAGGTAAGACTTAAAAAATAAGATATTTAAAAACATTTTTATATACTTTTGCACCAGTAGGAATTGCCTGCAAAGGCTTTAATAATAAGTATTAACAGAAAACAAGTATTTAAATGAGGAAGTGGCGCATTGAAGATTCAGCCGAACTATACAACATAAATGGCTGGGGCATTAATTACTTTTCGATCAACGAAAAGGGCAATGTTATCGTAACACCCCGGAAAGACGGAGTTGCGGTTGACCTCAGGGAATTGGTGGAGGAATTACAGTTGCGTGATGTTTCAGCCCCTATGCTGGTAAGGTTTCCGGATATTCTCGACAGCCGGATTGAAAAAATGAACAGCTGCTTTAAGATTGCTGCAGATGAATATGAATACAAGGCCCAGAATTTTATCATCTACCCCATAAAAGTGAACCAGATGCGCCAGGTGGTAGAGGAGATTGTGGGACATGGCAAAAAATTTAACATTGGCCTCGAAGCCGGGTCGAAGCCGGAGCTTCATGCGGTTATCGCCATTAATACGGATAGCGATTCATTGATTATATGTAACGGATACAAGGATGAAAGCTATATTGAGCTGGCCTTGCTCGCCCAGAAAATGGGACGCCATATTTTTATAGTAGTTGAAAAATTAAATGAATTAAAATTAATAGCCAAGATCGCCAAACGGCTCAAAATCAGCCCTAACATCGGCATTCGCGTAAAACTTGCCAGTTCGGGCAGCGGCAAGTGGGAAGATTCGGGCGGCGATGTGAGTAAATTTGGCCTCACCTCCAGTGAATTACTAGAGGCTATGGATTACATGGAGCGCAACGGAATCAAAAAATGTTTACGGTTGCTGCATTTCCACATCGGCAGCCAGGTAAATAAAATTCGCAGGATTAAGATAGCGCTTCGTGAAGCTGCGCAGTTTTATGTTCAGATGCACCTGGCCGGTTTTAAGGTGGAGTTTGTTGACATTGGCGGTGGATTGGG
>CAYMXK010000174.1:0-2184 GCA_964393915.1 uncultured Prolixibacteraceae bacterium | reverse complement strand
TCGCCCGATGACCATGAACTGGTGCGTGAATTGTACGACGCCTGGGAGCAGCTGAACCAGCCGCGCATGTACGAAACATGGCACGACGCGCAACAAATACGCGAAGAGGCACTCGACCTTTTCAGCCTCGGCATGCTCGATCTGAAAACACGTGCCCAGATTGAAAGGCTGTTCTGGTCTATTGCCAAGGAAATTCACCAGATGACTGCCAAATTAAAACATGTGCCCGAGGAGTTGATATCGTTGCCTAAGTTATTGTCAGATAAGTTCTTCTGCAACTTCTCCCTGTTCCAGTCGCTCCCCGACTCGTGGGCTATTGACCAGATCTTTCCCATCATCCCGATACAGCGATTAGACGAGAAGCCTGACCGTTCAGCTACACTTCAGGATATTACCTGCGACTCCGACGGAAAAATCGATAACTTCATTTCTACCCGGAACCTCTCCTATTACCTTCCGGTGCACTCACTTAAGGCAAAAGAATCCTACTATATCGGCGTATTCCTTGTAGGAGCCTACCAGGAAATTTTGGGTGACCTGCACAACCTTTTTGGCGATACCAATGCCGTCCATGTTTCAGTGAATGACAACGGATACGAAATTGACCAGGTCATTGACGGGGAAACGGTGGCAGAGGTTCTCGACTATGTGCAGTACAATGCCAAGAAACTGGTCCGCACGGTAGAAACCTGGGTGAGTTCTTCAGTTAAAGCCGGAAGAATCACCGCGGAAGAAGGAAAGGAGTTCCTTTCCAACTACCGGTCGGGCCTGTATGGTTACACTTACCTGGAATAAAGGGTATCCGGATACCGTCAGGCACCCAGGTCCCAGCGCCTGAAATAGAGACCCTGCCTTACGATAGGCAGCGTTTTGAATTCAATTGCGGCAAGCTGATCCTGGGTCAGCGGTGAAAACTCTGAAGCTATCTGCACATTCTCTTCCAGTTGCTTTACTGAATCAACCCCAATAATGGTAGTACTCACCGGTTGGCTCATATTGTAGGTCAATGCCTCCCTGATGGAAATCGTACCCGGTTTTGACGTACGCAATCTTTCAGGCTGCTCTTCGGGAGGCGGGGGTGTCCAGCAGTTAAGCATTCTCCCACGGGTAGCCACTTTCATCCCGATAGTGGCCATTTCCAGTTTTTGGGCTTCAGGAAGCAGGTAGTTCTTGAAGCTCAGGTAGTGGACATCAGCGGCATTCAGGGCCAACAAAATGGCATCAAAAGAATAACGGCGGATCGCTTCCAGCAGCACAATGGGTTCAAAGTGTCCGGTAATTCCCAGAAACTTTACAATCCCCTCCGACTTTGCCTTTTCGAGGGCTTTGATGGCGCCATCAGGGCTGAAAATCTGATCGATCTGTGCCTGTGTGGTAATGTTGTGTAGCTGCCATAGATCCAGGCGGTCGGTCTGAAGGTTTTTAAGGCTCTCTTCCAACAGGCGCATCGATCCGTCGTAACTCCGGTCATGCGTTTTGGTTGCCAGGAAAACTTCATTACGCCGGGTTTTCATCACCCGTCCGATATTGAGTTGTGAAACTCCTTTGCCATACGATGCGGCTGTATCGATGTAATTTATACCCAGGTCGATGGCCCGGTTGATGATTACTTCAGACTCCGCCTCGCGTCCTGCAATCTCAAGCGTAGCCTGACCACCAAGACTCAGGATACCGGTTTTGTAGCCGGTTTTGCCAAACGAGCGGGTTGGCATGGCCTGGAAAGTACGTTCATTGAAAGGCAAATCCCCTTCCGGTTTCTTCACCACGCCGGGTACTTGTCCCAACGCACTGCCGGCAGTAACTGCTGCGGCAGCTGTGAGCCCGGCTCCTAAAAAGTTCCTTCTGTCCATAATAATTGAATATAAGATGAATAATATTTAAGTGAAACTGCCGTGTATAGTAATACTCAAAACGTGATAAATAAGCGTTCCGGTATTGGCAACTCCATCTAACAATTAAAAATTATACGATTGAAAATACGGCAATGTTAAAAAAAAGTTCGTGATCCTGATCAATTAACCACCTCGATAACTGCAAGATCGTGAAAATATTGGAAAAAGATTGCATGAAAGGTGATTATTCCTATTTTTGCACTCCGGTTAAAGGGCCTCATAGTTCAAGGGATAGAACGGAAGTTTCCTAAACTTCAGATTCGCGTTCGAGTCGCGGTGAGGCTACAGCAAA
>CAYMXK010000173.1:5839-9485 GCA_964393915.1 uncultured Prolixibacteraceae bacterium | reverse complement strand
TTAATCAAGTATGAAGAAAATACTGGTGATGATAATTTTTTTGGCAACAACCGCAGATGGAGGGGGACAAACCACAGATGAATACAGGAATCAGCGATTGGAGATGGTCAGGTCGCAGATCGCATCGAGAGGGATAACGGACCAAAAGGTTCTTGAAGCATTTCGCAAAGTTCCAAGGCACCTGTTTGTGCCACAGGACTATCGCCGGTTCTCCTATGCAGACCAGCCGCTGCCGATCGGTGAAGGGCAAACCATTTCGCAACCCTATATCGTTGCCTATATGACAGAAATACTAAACCTGATGCCAGACGAAAAAGTACTCGAAATCGGAACCGGCTCTGGTTACCAGGCTGCTATACTTGCCGAGACAAAAGCCCGTGTATACACCATTGAAGTCATAGAACCACTTGCCAATAGAGCCAAAGACGTTCTGGACAACCTCGGCTACAAAAACATTTTCATGAAAACAGGTGACGGCTATCAGGGATGGGCAGAACACGCGCCCTTTGACGCCATTATGGTGACCTGCTCACCCACAAATATACCTGAACCGCTAACAGATCAACTGGCCGAAGGAGGAAGAATGATCATCCCTGTTGGCCGGCAGCAGGGAATTCAATATCTATACATGCTGGAAAAACGCAATGGCAAAATCAGGCAGCGGAATGTGATGCCGGTAAGGTTTGTACCGATGATTGATGAAAAGGGGAAGGCATACTAACAGGCGGAAAAGCGGAAACGATAAAAGTCCTGTCAAACCCCTGGCCTCAGCCATTGGAAAGGTTCAAAGGGAAGATTCCTTAAAGCCCAAAAAATCAATATAATGACAAGGATTATCCACGGAGTATACTTGCGATAGAGGAAATCAGGCATGGAAACACCAAAACGTTTGTTCAGCACAGACCTTGCAACATGATACATGATAAACAGTGCCGCCGGAAATACGAGGAAATTGTGATTAACCACATCTGACCACCGGAAGTGAAGGAAGCTGTGAATTGCCCTCTGCGACCCGCAGCCCGGGCAATAATAGCCGGTAAACGCAAAGAAAGGGCACTTTGGGAAAAGAACCAGCTTTGCGGGATCAAAAAAATAGAACACCACAGCTCCTGTTATTAATAAACCGGGTATTAAAAAGAATTGCAGTTTTCGGCCCTTAAGATAATGCATCCAGGAAAATTGCTCCGGCAATACCAAGAATCATAAGAATAACCCAGATCAAGACAAAGGCAAGTCCAACACCAAAAGAAACCCAGGCCCAAAGTCTGGCATTTCTGCTGGCCATATTGGCTCCCGTAACATCGCCCTCCAGCCATTTTGAGTTAACCTGGGCAGCATAAATAATCGATACTATACCAAATGGCAGGCAGCAAAAAATGGTGGACAGGATAGCCCACACCAAATAATTGGGTGGGGGAATCTGTAGTCCGTCTGTAATATTTCTTGTCTCATTCATAGTAATTTACGATAAGCAGTTTCAAATGTGGCCTCCAAAAATACGACAAAAACAAGTATCGGCTGCAGGAATTTCAGAAAAATTCATGATCCTGGTTAAACTAATTAAAGATATTATTGTCTTATTATATGTTGAATATTTATAAATATAATTCAAACAATGAAGATTCTTGTAACTACAATATTTTTACTGACATCAATAATTAGTTTTGCTCAGCCTGCACCCAACGAAAATGAAATGGCCATGCGATCGGGCAGGATAAAAGGGCTCATAGTCGATTCAAATACCCAACAACCAATGGAGTACGCCAATATTGCCATCTACAACAAGCGCGATTCTTCCCTTGTGACAGGTGGTATAACCAACAGCAACGGACAATTTGAAATCGGCGGATTAAGTTTTGGTACGTATTACGCAGAAGCCAACTTTATTGGCTATGAAAAAGTTTCACTGCCCGAGTTCAGGATCATACCGACGAACCAGACCGTAGATATTGGCAAACTGACCCTTAACTCCTCCAGTGTCGAAATGGAAGGAATCGACGTAGTTGCAGACCGTCAGCGGATTGAATACCAAATTGACAAAAAGGTTGTCAATGTCAGTCAGGACATCAACGCTGCCGGTGGAACTGCCGTGGATGTGCTTGAGAATACCCCATCCGTAGAAGTCGATATTGACGGGAATGTTCTTTTGCGGGGTTCTTCGAGCTTTACCGTGCTTATCGACGGAAGACCGAGTGTCCTGAGTGGAAATGATGCTTTGCGGCAATTGCCGGCATCGGCCATACAAAACATTGAGATCATCACCAATCCGTCGGCAAAATATGATCCCGACGGAATGGCAGGCATTATCAATGTGGTTTTGAAAAAGAACATCCTGGCAGGATTCAATGGCATAGTAAATGTCATGGCAGGTACCAGAGATAAATACCGCACTGATTTAATGCTCAATTACCGCACGAAGAAGTCAAATCTCTTTTTTGGTGCCGACTGGAACGAAGACAATTCCTATGGTATGTTTTTCGCGGAGCGCGAGGTTTTCGGCCAGGATACTACTCAATTTCTCCTGTCAGAGGGCAACCGCGATTTCATGAGAAACGGATTCAATTTCAGAGCCGGGGCGGATTTTTTCCTGACCGAAAAAGCAACACTAACCGTTTCCGGAACAGCCGGACAGTTTGGTTCTGAGCGGAATGGCAGTTCCTGGATTCGCGAATATACCCTCCCCGCAACGGTCGATAAATACATGGTCAACGACAACCTCTCCGGTCGTGAAGGGAATGTTTTAAATACCAATATCAACTTCCAGCAAAAATTTAACGAGACGGGCACCCATAAGCTCGACGGACTGATTTATTATTCCCGCGGTGATTCAGAAGATTTCGAGGATATGGATGAATACCTGTCAGACGCTTCCCATAAAAACAATCTGGGTTTTATCGACCGCATTCGTTCAACCGAAAGCGAGGTCTCCAATGAGTTCAGGTTCAAGCTGGATTACACTAAACCAACAGGTTCAGGCGGAAAAATGGAAGCCGGAGTGCAATCTACGTTAGACAGGGAAGAGGAGTTGTACGTATTCGAAAATTACGATCCCGAGATTTCAAATTGGGTTAACAATCCCTTGTTTACCAATTCTATGATGTTCCGCCGTGATATTCATGCCGGATACCTAACCTGGGCAGGAAATGTAAAGAAATTACAGTATATGGCAGGTCTCAGGGGCGAATACACTTTCAGGGAAATCGACCAGGCGAAAGTCGCTGAACCATTTACCATTAACCGGTTCGACCTCTTTCCTACAGGGCACCTTTCACTTCAGGCTACCGAATCAACGCAAATTATGGCGAGTTACAGCCGCAGGATAAACCGCCCTTCAGGAGGCGACCTTGATCCGTTTCCCAGTTATATGAACCAATACACCATCCGAACAGGTAATCCCGGTCTCAAACCGGAATATACCGGATCTTACCAGTTGAGCCTGATGCAAAGGTTTGGCTCTTCCTTCATCTCAGGTGAACTTTTTTACAGATCAACCAATAATCTGATCAGCAGGATTCAGGAACTCAGAGATGGAATCATCTACCTGACAAGCACCAATGTTAACCAGGACTTCTCGCTGGGAACCGAAATCATGGGTAATTTTAACCTCACCAAATGGTTTCTGCTCAACACCAGTGTCAGTGTGTTC
>CAYMXK010000173.1:0-5829 GCA_964393915.1 uncultured Prolixibacteraceae bacterium | reverse complement strand
AACATTGACAGTGAAAGCACCAATTATTCACTCAGAATGAATGGAACCTTTAAAGTCTCAGAAGACAGCCGTATCCAGTGGACATCTTTCTATCGCGGCCCCTCAGTTCAGGCCCAGGGTGAATCAAGCAGCATGTTTTTTTCCAACATCTCCTACCGGCAGGAACTCATGAAAAAGAAACTTACAGCCACCCTCAGTCTTCGCGATGTATTTGGCACCAGTAAATTCGAGGGAAAAACTTATACTCCGGATTTCAACAGCAAATTTCGGTTCGAGCGTGAATCACAAGTTGTGCAACTCACACTCAGCTATCGCATTAACAATTACAGGCAGGAACGCACCAATGGCAACGGAGATATAAATGGCGGCGGTGGAGGCCGTATGGATATGGAATTTTGATTACCAAACTGTTTTTATAGTTATTTAACTGTTTTTTAAGTTGGAAAACTGATAAAACAGTTATATATTTGTCGTGGATTAAAAACCACCGACATGAAAAAACTTACACGTAAAGAAGAGGAGCTTATGATGGTCCTCTGGAAGCTCGAAAAAGCTTTCGTAAAAGAGATCATAGAGCAATATCCAGAACCCAGGCCACATTACAATACGGTTTCGTCACTGGTCCGTCTGTTGCAGGACAAAGGGATTATCGGCTTTACGCAGTATGGCAACACCTACGAGTACTATCCCCTTATTTCGCGTGACGATTACCGGAAAACTTTTATGAACCAGGTAATCAGTGACTACTTCGACAACTCCTATTCGAGTGCGGTTGCTTTCTTTGTAAAAGAAAAAGGGTTGAAACCTGAAGAGCTGGAAGAGATCCTTCAACTGATAAAAAACAAATAGCCATGGAAGAAATTGTGATCTACCTCGGGAAAGTGGCTTTAGCCACATTCGCATTCTACATTGTCTTCCAATTTCTTTTCAGTTACTGGAAAAACTTCTGGTTCAACCGCCAATATATGCTGGGAAGTATGATCATCCCGTTTATTCTGCCGCTCATCACATTCACAATAGTGCGCGAAGCCGCCCCGACATTTGTACTCCTTGAAAACACCAACGCTGAGAATGTCATGAATACCATTCCAACCATGCAAAAAACCATCAGCCACCATCAGATAATTCTTATAATCTATTTTACAGGGCTGGCCTTCTTTTTATTGCGGTTACTTGCAGGCCACATAAAAGCAATTCACATCCTGAAAAAAAGCCGGAAAAAACAGATTAACGGCATACCATTATATATACACCCTGAAGAGATTCACCCATTCGCGTTTTTCAACAAAATAGCCATGCCTGAATCCGTTATTAATAATCCGGCTTTTGACCTGATTGTAAAGCATGAACTGGTCCATACAAAAGAAAACCACTGGATAGACAATCTATTGTCGGAAATAATTTGTGCCATTCAATGGTTTAATCCCTTTTCATGGCTGATGAAAAATGCCCTTAAATCCAATCTCGAATTTCAGGCCGACGAAAAGGCTGTTGCCGGCAATGAGGCAGAAACCTACCAGTTGGCCCTTGTTTCAATGGCAAACAAAGTCGGTATTGGTACGTTTCTGACGGCAATAAACAGTTCAGACTTAAAAACCAGAATAAAAATGATGAAAAAGAAAACCGGAAACAGATACGCTGTTGCCAGGCAACTGGTTGTTCTGCCGCTCCTGGCCTTATTGGTAATGGGGCTTGCTAACCGCGAAGTAAAAACAGTAACCAATCCCTTTGAAAAAGAGGTTGAAGAAAGGTTGTTATCCAACAAGCCCGGGGAACAGAACAACATAGAGCCCGTGGAAAGCAATCAGGGAAGTCAGTTCAAAGTAAAAGGAAAAGTGACCGACCATCAGGGCGAACCGGTTTCTTCAGCAACAGTTATTCTTAAAGCAGCAACCACCGGAACGATTACCGACAGCAAAGGCAATTACATGATCACAGTTAGTCAGCAGGATGAGACGCTGATATTCAGCATGACCGGTTTTGCGAAACAAGAGATTGAAATCTCCGGCCGTTCAGAAATTGACGTGATCCTGCAACCCGACAACAACCTCGTTAAAGCAGAAAGTAAAATTACCGGCAAGAAAAATGAAGAAGATGCACAGGAAGAGATTGTCATCAGAAAAGCAGAAAGTAAAATTACCAGTAGGAAAAATGAAGAAGTTGCACAGGAAAAGATTATCGGTAGAAAAACCGGTTATGGCACTCAGCCATTATTTGTAGTTAATGGGGTTATAATGGAATCCATAGATCATATTTCTCCCGACAGGATAAAAAGCATTTCTGTTCTGAAGAACGAGTCAGCTACCGCACTTTATAGAGAAAAGGGTAAAAACGGAGCAGTAGTGATAGCCCTGAAAGGACAACTTATACCGGAGGATTATCCGGCGGCGGGAAAGCCACTCATTCTTGTAAATGGCATTGCAACCAGTGCAAACATAAATGAAATCAATCCGGAAGATATTAAAAGCATAGACGTTTATAAAGGAGAAAGCGCCTTAACAAAGTATGGGGATCTGGCGAGAAACGGGGCCATTGTAATTACGCTAAAAGAAAAAACTTCAGAAAATACTGTAATTACCAATCCAATGCATCTGCGCAGGCATATAGCCGGCGAAATAAAATATCCGGCAGCAGCTCAACAGGTAGGCCAGCAGGGAAGAATAATACTGTACGCTGAATTTGACAAAGACGGGAAAATAACCCGGATATCGGAAACCGGCCCGGAAAGCAGCCCGGAGATTTTGGACGAGGTCGTAATTATCGGTTATCAACCAGATACGCCCGGACAACCAACGAATGAAACTTTAAAATTGCTTGGTGAGGAATCCAAAAGGGTCATACGTTCATTTCCGAAGCTTGATATTCCCGAATTCAGGGAAAAATGGGTGAAGATGCAGTTAAATTTTGTTTTGCAGTAATTGAAATACTTGCACCGGAGGAATCTGAACCTATAAGATATGTAATCTGCGATAGATTGTGGATATTATTATTTTCACTCGGCTCTATTCATTGTTCATTCTTAACCATCATGAAATGTGATATATACGAATAATCTCAAGTGGCGCCCAAAAGATTTACAGGAAAATATTTCACATTTAAACGATGTTAAAATTTTCAGACAATATTAATTTATAACTATCTTTAGCTGCTTTTAAGAAAAATAGATTAGCAAATAGATTAATATTATTAAAATTCAATCTTCTTACTATGAGCAACAATTTAGAAAAAAGCAGTGTTTCCCGCAGGGCGTTTTTGGGAACAACTGCGGCGGCGGCAGCCGGTATTACGATCCTTCCCAGTAATGTTATTGCTGGTTTGGGACACAAAGCCCCCAGCGATAAGCTGAACATTGCATGTGTGGGTTCAGGTGGTATGGGAGCTTCTAACCTCAGAAACGTAGCAACAGAGAACATTGTTGGTTTATGTGATGTAGACTTTAAGTACAGCAAGAGGGTCTTTGATACGTATCCGAAAGCAAAAACCTACAAAGACTGGCGCAAGATGTACGACGAAATGGGTAAAGGCATTGATGCAGTGATTATTGCCACAGCCGACCATACCCATGCCATTACAGCAGCTCATGCTATGGAAATGGGCAAACACGTATATGTGCAAAAACCTTTAACGCATACGGTGTATGAATCCAGACTACTCACCAAACTGGCAGAAAAGAACAAAGTGGCTACCTCCATGGGTAACCAGGGATCTTCAGGCGAAGGTGTTAACCTGGTTTGCGAATGGCTTGCCAATGGCGAGATTGGTGAAGTAACCAAAGTAGAAGCATTTACCGACCGTCCGATCTGGCCACAAGGCCTTAACCGTCCGGAACCGGGAATGTGGGTACCTGACACGCTTGATTGGGACCTCTTTATCGGGCCAGCCCCGATGCGTCCATACCACGAGCTCTACACACCATGGAACTGGCGTGGCTGGTGGGATTTTGGAACAGGTGCCCTTGGCGACATGGCTTGCCACATTTTACATCCGGTGTTTGTTGGACTGGAACTCGGATACCCGACCAAAGCGCAGGGAAGCTCGACCTTGCTGCTTAACGACTGTGCCCCTAATGCGGAGATGGTTAAACTCCTGTTCCCTTCACGTGCTCCGCAAAGAGCATGGAAAGGCATGAAAAAAGGAGCTGCCCTTCCTGCAGTTGAAGTAACCTGGTTCGACGGTGGTTTACAGCCGATGAAACCGGAAGGCTGGCCGGCCGGCAAGAACATGAATGACCAGGGTGGTGGTGTGATCTTCCATGGCACAAAGGATAAATTGATCTGCGGTTGCTACGGGGTAAATCCATGGTTACTGTCAGGGCGCGTGCCGGAAGCTCCAAAATTCCGTCGCCGGATAGAAAAGGCAACAAGTGGTGGACATGAGCAAGATTGGGTACGTGCATGTAAGGAAAGTCCCGAAAACAGGGTTCCAACCGCTTCTGACTTCAAAGAAGCCGGACCATTCAACGAAATGGTGGTAATGGGTGTACTGGCAGTTCGACTGCAATCGCTCAACAAGGAACTGGAATGGGATGGAGCAAACATGAAGTTCACCAATATTGGAGCAGACGAAAAGATCAGAACTGTTGTAAGAGATGGTTTCGAGATTAATGACGGGCATCCAACCTTCAAGAAAGACTGGACCGAGCCTGTATCTGCGCAGGAATTTGCCGCTGAACTGATTAAACATACCTACCGTAAGCCGTGGTCTCTGCCAGCCATGCCGGCTTAACCAGGATAAAGGTCTGACATAATTTAATTTAATAATACTGATATCCGGAAAGGCGAAGCATTTGTTTCGCCTTTCTATATTTATACCAACAATGAAACAAGGGTTCTGATTTTTTTCTACATTCAGCCCGCAATAATCAGCGTTCAGAAAACATAGATGCCATGAGACGAGACGAACATAAAACTGGAAATATTTCGCGAAGAAACTTTTTATCGGCCTCTGCCATAACAGCAGCAGGTTTTACGATACTGCCCAGCCATGTGGTGGCAGGCCTGGGACATACATCTCCAAGTTCAAAGCTTAACATCGCCGGCATTGGAGTCGGAGGTATGGGTTACCGTAACCTGAAAAACATGGAAACTGAAAATATTGTAGCAGTTTGTGATGTTGACTGGGATTATGCAGGAAGAAGTGGCTTCAAGGCATGGTCGCGTGCCAAACAGTACAAGGATTACAGGGAGATGTTCGACCAGCAGAAAGATATTGACGCGGTAATGATTGCTACTCCAGACCATTCACATGCCCTGCCGGCTGTAATGGCCATGCGCAGCGGATACCACGTATACGTGCAGAAACCGCTGACTCACAGCATCTACGAATCGAGAGTACTTGCCGAAACAGCGAAAACATACGGAGTGGCTACCCAAATGGGCAACCAGGGTAACTCTGATGATGGAATACGTAAGATTTGTGAATGGATTTGGGCCGGAACAATTGGGGAAGTGACCCACGTTGACGCATGGACCAACCGCCCTATATGGCCACAGGGCCTCGAAAGGCCGGCCAAGAGTATGAGGGAGCCACGAAATCTCGACTGGGATCTTTTTATTGGCACGGCACCTTACAGGCCATATCATGAAATTTACACCCCCTGGAATTGGCGGGGATGGTGGGATTTTGGAACTGGTGCTCTCGGCGATATGGCCTGTCACATCCTCGATCCCGCGTTTATGGCCCTTAAACTCGAATACCCTTCTGCCGTGCAGGGATCATCAACCCCTGTCAATCTGGAATCCCCACCCAACGCAGAGTATGTAAGATATGAGTTTCCCCGTCGCGATAACCTTCCTAAAGTGGCCATGCCGGAAGTAACCATAGATTGGT
>CAYMXK010000172.1:0-9509 GCA_964393915.1 uncultured Prolixibacteraceae bacterium | reverse complement strand
TCCGCTAAGTAATATAAAAGAGGCAAACCCGCCCTGGTCGAAATTGAACCCGAAAAGGTAAAACGTGAGAAATACTCCGATGAACGAGATCGGAATCAGACTGATAACAGCCAAAGGCTTCAAAATCGATTCGAATAATATGGCTGTAATAAAATAAATAATGACTATTATTAGCAACAATAACCAGTACTGTTTCTTGTCCTTGATGTTCCAATAGTAAAACGATTCGGGTTTCTGTGCTTTATAGCCCAACGGAAGTATATGGTTTATGTTCTCTATTTCCCGTTCCTGAACCATTTTGGCCAACGGGCCAGGTCCAATGAAGTTATAATTAACGTAAACCTGATACACCTGGTCTTTTTTATAAATCGACTTTCCGGTAAGCCGCTTTTCAATTTCCCCGCCGAAAGAGAGTTTTTTCTGCCCTTTTGAAGTAGCCACAGGCTGATGGTAAAAATCCCACCTGTTGTACTCTCTGTTCCGGTCTGAAAGCAGAACAACCGGTTGAAGTTCTGTCTGGTTGTAAAAGGGCTGTAAATTACGCTCATACAACTGTGTGAAAAGGGAGCTGGTATAATCGGCATAATTCAATTCCTGAACAGCCAGCAGGTTTTTATCCACCCTGAGGTTGTATTCGAACCGGGTTGCGGCATTCCACGACCGGGAACTGGTTATTTCTGTATTATCCACCCTGGGATTTTCCTTCAGATTTCTCTCCAACTTCTCTGCAAAGCCAACCAATTCGTTATAGTTGTAGCCTGTAAGTAAAATATGGCTGTTTCTATAGTCCATATTCAGCGCATTGGAAAACCCCTTCCCTACTCCGTAAACTGACCAGTCCATGCCGCCCAGCGAGATGGCTTTGCTTTCCACCTGACTTTTCAACAAATACGGAAACGACGATTTTTCTGCATCCGGGGTAAAATGAATGGTAATTGAGGAGCTGTTAAAACCGGTTACACTTGTTTCAAACTGATCCACTTCTTCAAATTGACTAATGTATTGCTCCATCTTCCTGACTGCCTCGTTCAACTGGTGAACAGTGCATCCCTCGGGCATACTTCCCCGCACAAACAATGTCGTTTTTCCCGGATCGGTATAAAAACTTCCTTCAAAAACATGTTCATTAAACAACCGGAGCGTTCCGCCAAATACTTTTCCCAACAGGGGTTTAACATCAGCTTTAAACTTTTCATCCCCTAACGTTTTGTTGTAAAACGTCGCAAACTTACCCTCTCCTTCCAGATTGTCGGGCAACATCCACACCGGCAAACCGAAACCGAGAATTGCCAGGGCAATAAAAGCCCATTTAAAGCGCTTTTCAAAGCCGATAAACCGATGGTAAAGCCCTGTGAACCAGATAATCCGTTTTCTCAGCCTGACGCCGGCTGTTTTCGGCTTCCTGTGATAAAGATTTTCCATAAGCGCCGGTACCAGGAAAAAGGATACAATCAACGAAACCGAAAGGTTGATCAGCATAACCCAGGTGAAATCGACTAACAGTATTTTCTGGTTTTCTTTCAGGAAAAAAACAACAGAAAGCGCACCCAGCGTGGTAAGCGTGGCAGCAAGCAGGGCCAAAAAAACCCGCAGCCCTTTTTGTTTTTGCAGATGGGTGACCATGATGATGCTGTTGTCGATAATAATTCCGAACGAGACGGTTATCCCTGCAAGTGAGTAGATGTGGATTTCCACTTTAAACAAATAATAAAAGGCAAAGGCAATAAGCAAATTCGCCAGAAGCGCCAAAAAAAGGATGCCCAGGATCCGGAATGAACGACTGACAACCAGCACGAACAAAAGCAAAATCAGCAGTGAAAAAAAGGTTCGAAGCCCAATTTTCGTAAGTTCATCTTTTATGTAAACGGTGCTGTCGCTGGCAACCTGAACCGAATACGCCGGCGGAAGTTTCGGGGCAATTTGCTGCAACTGTTCGCGGATTTTTGCTGAAAGCTTTAACTGATTTTCTCCGGGAACAGAATATAGAACCAGGTTAACCGTGTTTTTCCCGTTAATCCGGAAGTAGGCTGCGGGCGGCTTTTCCCTGAGCCTGACTGACGCCACATCGCCCAGAGAGACAATCCTCCCGCTTTTTTGAGAAACAGGTAAGCTTTCCCAACTTTCAGGTGAAATATACTTTTCGGCAGCGAGCACAGGAACCGAAGCCCCGAAACCATCCTGCTGGTTGCCCAAAAACTCTGTAGCTCCCAGCAGGTTAACCACATCGCCGATTTCAGATGGTGTAACGGAATAATTCTCCAGCAGTTGCGGGTTAAAGGTAATCTCCCACTGGTGGGGGGTAACCCCATGTAGCTGAATGTCGCCAACGCCTTGTATTTTAAGCAATTCGGGAATAACCTGCTGTTCTGCAATTTTACTGATTTGATAAGTAGTAGTCATTGCATTCAGAGTCAGCACCATAAACGAGGCCTGGGTCTCCCTTTGTTGTGCATTGACCGAGGTTATTTCGGGGTAACTCATTTGCTGGGGCAGGTTATTGCGGAGTTGGCGGATAAGCATCGAAACCTCATACCGTTTCTGGTCGAGTTCAGCAGTTTTATCAAAGTCCAGGGTAATCACTCCATTCCCAACCGATGAAGTTGACTCGATGGATTTTACCTGGCTGATTTTTCCGAGGACGCCTTCAATTTTTGAAGTTTCCTGCTCAATGACCTGCGGCGAGGCATTTGGCCACGAAAACCGCACTGAAATCCGTTGCACGTTTTGATCGGGCTTGAAACGCACATCAAGCAGCGGGACAAAAGCGGCCCCGATGACCATCAGCGCCAGGAAAACGACGATGACGGAGAAAGAGGAGAAGGCTGGTTTTGTATTTGATGATTTCACCATCTATTTTCTCCTCAGCAAATAATACATCAGCGGAATCAAATACAAACTCACCACAGTGCCTGCCAACATGCCGCCGATGATGGCCAGCCCGAGGGGTTTTTGAAGTTCGGCGCCCATGCCTTTCTGGAAGAGGAAGGGCAGCATGGCCAGAATGGTTGTAAGACTGGTCATGATAATAGGTTTTAACCGGCGGCGACCTCCTTCGAAAATGGAGCGCAGCAGCGAATGCCCGCTATCCATCAGCTTGTTGAAGGTGTCCACCTTTAAAATCGAGTCGTTGATCACAATCCCGGCCATCACAATTATGCCAATGGCCGACATGATGTTGATACCCGAACCGAACAGTTTCAGGAACAGAAACACCCCGAACAGGTTAAGAGGCACCTCGGTAAGCACAATAAGAGGCAGCACAAACGACTCGAACTGAGCAGCCAGAATAAAGTAAAGCAGCAATAAACTTATACCGATTATTAAAAGCAACTCATTCAGCATGGCCCGGTTCGAAAGGATGGAGCCACCAAAGGTTACATCGAATCCTTCGTGTTTGGCTGCAACTTCTTTCATCTGCATTGCGGCACTTTGGAATTTCTGCGGCGAAACATCCAGCATCACAGGAAAATACTCCCCCTCTTTTCCGGCCACAATCGTTTTTAATCCTGTCCCGGAGCCCACCGTCACCAGTCCTGACAAAGGAATTTGTTCCCCATTCCTGTTTTTTACGGTAACCTGCCGCACAATATCGTAAACAGATTCAAACCGGTTGCCGATGCTTACCGGCACATACATGTTGTTGTCGTTAATGGTAAACACCGTGTTGGCATTAAAGGCGCTTTTCACTTCCCTGTAGAGATCATTGTGGTCCACCTGATAAATAAGCAGCTTTTCGGGGTCAGTTTCCAAAAGCACCAGCCGACGGGTAATAAGTTTCGACGTAACCAATTCCCCGAATTCAGTTTCAGCGGTCTCCTGTAGGGCGGCAAGTTCATCCATGAAGTTCATCCCACCAGGATTAAAATGTACAAATCGTGCTACCACAGGTGCTTCCGGTTTCCCAAAAGCAAGATTGAACAGGTTTTCGGTTTCAGTAAACCGGAAACCGGCCTCAGGGAACCTGGTTTTCAACTTTGCAGAGAGCTCGAAGGTGAGATCCTCCAGAGCTTCCGTAGATAGCGCTTTAATATACAGCCTGTTTTCAGTAATTCCGGCTTCATCGCTGCTGTTCAGCAGGTATTGCTGGCGACCGGCTTCTTCAATTACATACATCGGTGTTTTTTCAAGGCCCGACAACAAAACTTTTGTCCTGACTGTGTTCTCATCCAGAGTAACCGGCTCGTTCCAGTCGATTTCGAGCAAAATTTCATCCTGACTTACCTCTGGAAATTGGGATACCGGCAACATAAACCATAATCCTGCTCCTGCAAAAAACATCAAAACAAACAGGGATAAAGAAATGAAACGGTGGCGCAATACAAGTTTCAACCCGGTTTCGTACCAATGAAAATAGCGGGGCAATTTTTTATCACCTCCCGGTCCTTCTTTGCTGCTTTGATAAAACAGGCGGTATAATGTGGGCAGCAAAGTAATGGAAACTATGAGCGAAACCACCAACCCGATGGAAACTGCCACTGCCTGGTCGAAAAACAATGCGCCGGCCATTCCCTTCATAAAAATAAGGGGAATAAATACTGCGCAGGTAGTGAGCACTGAAGTTATCAAAGGGCGGATAACTTCGTTGGTACCGTTGATACAGACGGAACTTAAACGTTCGGGATAGTTCGACGGTTCGATGTTGGTTGAAGAGTCCGGGCGTTCGATGTTGGATGTTTGATGTTCGTTGTAACGCCTGAACCTGATTTCCGCCTGGCTCAAATTTGGGGTTAGTTGTTTTCGTTGGTGGTGCTGGGTGATGTTATCGATAACGATTATGGAGTTGTCGATCATCATACCTACGCCAAGTACCAGGCCGGACAGGGAAATGATATTGATGGAGAGACCTGAAAGGTAGAAAAACAGCAGGGTAATAATCAGTGAAACGGGTATGCTTATGCCGATGAGCCAGGGTGCGCGGCGTTCGCGCAGAAACAGGAACATGGAGAGAAACGCCAGCAGGCCGCCAATAAGCAGGCTTTGCCCCAGGTTACTGATGGAATACTCGAGCAGCTGGGTTTGGTCGCGGGTGACGGAAAATTCCAGTTTAGGGTAATCTTTCCGGAAATGGGAAACCATAAGGTCCAGCTCTTTTCGCAGCCCGGCCATACGGGCATCTGACTGTTTTATGATGGCAAGGCTTACCGCTGGTTGCCCGTTAAACCGGACACTTCCCTGCGGCTGTTGCGGCTGTAAAGTTACACTGGCCAGCTCTTTCAGCTTAACCACTATTCCACTCAGGTTCAGGGGGATATTTTCTATGTCGGATACATCGCGCAGGCGGGTATTGAACCGAATGTTGTACTGGTACTGGCCGTCGCGTATCAGCAGGTTACCCAGATCAATGTTGTTCTCCCGCAATGCCTGCTCCAGGTGCGCAATGGAAAAGGCACCGCTTTGCAGGTATTCCGGGCGGGGCGTAATTTGTATTTCGGGGAACTGCAAACCGCTCATATCCACTAAAGCCACCTCTGCCAGTTGCTCAAGCCGCTTGCGGATAACCTGACTTGAGAAATTGCTCAAAGAGAGCAGCTCCTCCTGGTCATGCAGAAGGTGGGAGGACTGGAAACCGGCGTGGTCCGGCATGGATGAAAATTGGGGAAGCTCGTCTTTGATTGGGGTAACCATCAGGTAGAAAACCGGAATATCGGAAGCGCTGGCGCGGATTACCTCGGGCCGGCGCATATCGCGGGGCAGGTGGTTCATGGCTTTATCCACTTTTTCGTTGACCTCTACCGAGGCGAGGTCGATGGGCGTACCATGCCTGAACCGAAGTTCGACCCACGCGCTTCCGTCGCGGGTTTCGCTTTTCATGGTTTCCACATTGTTCACCTCTTTCATTACATTGCGCAAGGGTTTTACCACCGTGTTTTCCAACTGCCTGGCAGGAAGGTCGGTTGACGAAATGCGGATGGAAACCACCGGGATATCAATATCAGGCATTAATGATACCGGCAATCTGAAAGTAGTGGCCAGGCCAATTAGCAAAAGTGCCAGAAAGACCATTGTAACGGCAATGGGCCGGTGGATAAGAAAGTTTACCATTTCATTTTTTTTATTGGCCGCCCGTCTTAACCAATCCGACAGGGTCGTTGTTTTCTACGGTTTTATAGAATCTCCACTTTCGCCTCATGCGCCAGATTTAAATTGTTGGAAACGATTACAGTATCACCCTGCTCAAGGGTAGCGCCTTCGACAGCAACAACCGAATATTGGAATTCGTTTTCGTCGGTTACCTGGATATAGGTCCAGTAGGCAATTCCACCGGTATAACGGAACAGCACTTCGCGGTTCTGCCGGAGTACAACTGCCTGCTTGGGTACTACTAATTTATTGGGAATGGCTTTTTTGCTGCTCACTTTCACGTTCATTCCTTCCATGTAACCACCAGGATTGGTCACTTCTGCTTTTACCCACACAAGTCCGTTTTCATCTATCCGGGGATTGATTTCGGTGATGCTACCGGTAGCGGGATTCAGGCCTGCAATGGGTGTAACGGTAATTTTCTGTCCGGTGGTTATTTCGTGCACTTCGGTTTCAAGCAACGGGAAGCTGATGGTAAACCGACTGTCGTTTATCAACGTGCAGAAAGGTTTGGAGAGGTCGGCCTTTTCCCAGGCTTTTTGCACGACACCTTCCACTTTGCCAGCAAACGGGGCTTTCAGGACTGCATTTTTCAGTTGGTAAACAACTTCCTCGTGGTTTATTTTGGCCTGGTTGTACCCCGACCTGATGTTGGCAATGTTCAGGTGGTCGGGGGGAATATCGGATTCGAGGCTTTTGTACCCCATACTCAGCAGCGCATCCAGCCGGTCGATGGTGGCTTTTTCCAGTGCAATTCCCGACTTTTCCATATTAAACCGGAGTTCGTCGTTTTGCAGCAGTGCCAGTTCAGCGCCAGCCTGCACGGTTTGACCGTTTTTTACACGTACAGCCCCGATTATTCCCGCATTCTGAAACCAAAGTCCGGCTTTTTCAATGGCAGCCAGTTTACCGTTGCTTACAATCTCCCGGTAAAAATCACCTTGCTTAATCACCATCACCTCCACGCGGTTGGGTTCTGCCGGGAGCGATTCGTTCTTCGGGTGATTTTGTTCCCCTGATTTAACACCGCAGGAAGAAAGCGCAATCAGGATTAAACCCAGTCCGGCCAAAAGATTCCCAATTGTTTGAAGATGAAAACTATCTTTTTTACTCATACCACAGCGGTTTTTCGGTTTCCGGTTTAAATGTAATCATATTTGAAAAAAATTGAGTCGTTGGTTTTGCCTTTCTCGCAAATACTAATGTTATTACGGATTATTTATCTATCAATTTGCTGCTCATTAATACCGGATTATCATTAGATTCCAAAATATGTTTCATTTCATTACCTTTTGGGGTAGTTTTCAAATTTTTATATAATTCTCCAGCTTCAATAAACCGATACATTCTGCCATCGTCACCGATGTAATCAGGCCAAAAGTTAGTATCCAGATTACGACTATTATCTACCAATGCATCAGCATTTAAATCCAATAGTAACCGGTTATTCTTTTGATATAAAAAATATTTTTTCTTATTATTAAAGAAAATATTAATAAAAAGATAGCCCTCTGATTCCAACAGGTTAACAATTTGGTAAAATTTATGAGCACCCATTTGATAATATTTAGTCTCAGTATAGTAATTATCCGGCATTTTATATTTACCAAAGTTAAACAATATGTGCGGCTCCGGTTTGAGGTCTTTATTAATTCTGAACACCGTGTCGACCATAACCCATAGTTGTCATTTATATTTACATGCCTTTTACAGGAAATAATTAACACACAAGCAAATAAAAGATAAATAAATCCTTTTACCAATAAATCATTGTTATTTTTTGCTTTCATAGTCGTAACAAATTCTAAATCCATCATGAAAATTCCCTCTCATCTTACCTACAGATCCGCCGGCTCTGTTTTCAGGCCTGCAAAAAAAATAAGGTAAATGAAACGTTCCTCCCCTCATTACCTTAAGTATTCCTGATTCAGGACCTTGAGGATCGATTAACTCGCTAACAGAATAATAATTCTCGCATAACCAGTCTGAACAATATTCGGAAACATTTCCTCCCATATTGAATATACCAAGCTCATTAGGCTTTTTACATCCAACTTTACATAGAGTCCCTGTCAGCGAAAAATCCATTGCACAATTACAAACTTCTTCAACATTATTGCCACCGACAAATCTGTAGCCTTTCGATTTCTTACCACCTTTTGCTGCATATTCCCACTCTGCTTCTGTTGGAAGTCTTCCTCCGGCCCATATGCAATACGCATTGGCTCCATCCCAGTTAACACACACCACAGGATAATCTTCAAAACCTTTCACCACGGTAAATACACCATCGGATTTTCTGATCTTGCAGTTTTCTTTATCATTTAAATCTATAATATATTCATTGTTGCTAATTGAATCATCGACAGAATTTAAAAAGTCACAAAACTCTTTATTTGTAACTTCATATTTGCCAATATAGAAACTACTTAAAATTACCCTGTGATAGGGGAATTCGTCTCGTATAGCATATTTATCTTTGCGGGAGCTTCCCATAAAAAATTCACCTCCTTCAACAAAAACGTATTTCTCATCTGTTTTATTCTGACTGGAGAAAGCGGTTCCGTTGTCTTGTTTAGGCACAACTGTCGCGAAAACGATGCTGATATTAACAATAACAGCTAATCCAAATATCCAGAGGAATTTCCCATTTATGATATGTCTCATGATATTTTAAAGTTTTAATTTTAGCTTTAATAATACTGGATTTGAAGTGATATCCAAATTTTCAATAATGAAATCTCTATTATTAAGACATTTGTCTTTTTGTGGATCAATTGTATCTAATGTTTGCCGGATATTTGTTTTGTCAGCACTTAATACAATATGGTGTTCTGTTGTTCCGGTAAAACGCAGATTCAATCTGCAATTACAATCTGAATCTATGGGTGCCGGAATAACTAAACTCTGCTTGCTTTTTTTATCATACAGACCTAAAAATGCGTCCTTCGCACAACTATAAACGATAAGTAACTGCTCTGATGTTTCAAAATAGTTTATGCTGTGTATGTGATCCTCGAAAAGCTTATAGTTCCCCTGGAAAGCTGTCATTATTTTATTTTCAGGAAGGATATCCTTTGAAAATTTCAGATAATAGATGGGAAATGATCTGCCGGGCAAAATAGAATAAATTGTATTGGTATTTTGCATATAATAATTTACATGATCCTTTTGATTTTTAAAGGAAATACCATTGCCCAGTACTACACCTTGTGTTTCGGTAAATTGTAAGCTTTCCTGAATTACTGCATAATTGTCGTCTAACACGATAATATCATAGTTGTTTTCTTCATGAGTTTTTGACTTATGAGTTGATAAAGCCAGAAATACCTTATCTTTTTGCTGAAAATAACAAAGCTCTTTTGCATAGTGATTTAATTTGACAGAACCAAGATATTCACCTGCAATAGTGTAATTTAAAATTCTTC
>CAYMXK010000171.1:0-9541 GCA_964393915.1 uncultured Prolixibacteraceae bacterium | reverse complement strand
GAGAAGTACCTGTTGCAGAATTTGATAGTGAAATTTTTACCCCGATGAGGAGAATAATTTTATTGACATTTGGATTGCTGTTGGCTGTAACAGGCTACACTCAGAAAACCGCCGATATAGGTATATGGGGCGGTGGTTCAAACAATCAGGGCGATATTGAAAACTATTCTTTTACAGAGTTGACTTACCCTTCGTTTGGAGCCTATTTCAGGTACAATTTTCATTACCGGACAAGTGTGCGCCTTATGTTTCTCACGGGCAACGTATCGGGCGAAGGAGTTATACAGAATCAGCCTTTTGAATTCAGCAAAAATGTTCAGGATCTAACTTTGCAGGCGGAAATTAATTTTTTGCGCTATATGCTGGGAAACAAAAAGGCTTCATTCAGCAGTTATGTTACCGCAGGTGTCGGCGTGATGTATTATCCCTATGATTATGATCCGGAGTTTATATACCTGATCAATTCGGCTCATAACAAGGGGGACGCCAGCACCCGGAAATCGGTTATAGCGCCTTCTCTGCCTTTTGGTATGGGATTTAAATTTAATATCGGGAGCAGAATGGGTATCGGCCTGGAATACCAGATGCGAAAGCTGTTTAACGACCAGCTTGATAATCTCGACGATCCATTGGCACATTTTAACCTCGAGGGCAACGAAGTAGTATACCGTGATACGTTTCATAACAACGACTGGGTGGGATTTCTAGGCTTGCATGTTACTTACAAGATTTATCTTGGAAGCAAGCCCTGCCCGGCATACGATGTAAAAAATTAATAGCAGTGTCATTAAAAGAACGATTGGATATAAATAAATTACCCCGGCATATTGCCATTATAATGGATGGCAACGGGAGATGGGCTGCCCGGCATGGAAGTGCCAGGTTATTCGGACATGAGCATGGCATTGAGGCTGTGCGTTCAACCATTGAAGGTGCCGGGGAAATTGGAATCGATTACCTGACACTGTATGCTTTTTCGACTGAAAACTGGTCCAGACCCCGCGAAGAGGTGGATGGTCTTATGGGCCTTCTGGTTTATGCGATCGACTCAGAAACGGTCAATCTGATGAAAAACAACGTTAGACTGGCTGTTATCGGCGATCTGGAGATGCTCCCCTGCAGGGTTAAGGAAAAATTGGAGGTGAGTATTGAAAAACTAAGCCGGAATACAGGTCTGACCGTTATCCTTGCCATCAGTTACAGCTCAAGGTGGGAATTACTGGAGGCTGTAAAAAAGATTGTCAGTGACGCAACCAACAACCATGTATCTCCATCACAACTAACATACGAACTATTTGAAAAATACTTGTCAACAGCAGGCATACCTGATCCGGAATTATTGATCAGGACCAGTGGCGAATACCGTTTAAGCAATTTTCTGCTGTGGCAGGTTGCTTATGCTGAACTGTATTTTACCGATAAATTGTGGCCCGATTTTAGAAAGGAAGACCTTTTTCAGGCGTTGGCCGATTTTCAAAACCGCGAGCGTAGATTTGGAATGACAAGTGAACAAATAGCTGGCTAAAAATTCATTAAGGGAATGCGTAAGAATATTCTGTTTTTAATCATCTTTCTTGGGGCGTTGGCACCGAAAGTTTTCGGTCAGGTTGCCGATTCAACCAACTTTTCCATTTATTATTCGAGTCCTCAAAAGCTTGTGATTGCCGCCATAGACATTGCCGGTATCCGCTACCTCGACAGGGATGTCCTCGTGCAGCTATCGGGGCTGACTGTCGGCGAAGAAATTGATGTACCCGGCGAAGAAATTACTAAAGCCATCCGGAAATTGTGGGAACAGGGACTGTTTTCCGATGTAAGAATTGAGGCAACGAAGATTTTGGGCAACAGGGTATGGCTTGAGATCTATCTGCAGGAAAGGCCCCGGTTGTCGGATGTTACCTATCACGGAATATCCAAATCCGAGAGGGACGACATAACCGGAAAGGTTTTGCTGTTGAAAGGCAGTCAGGTGACCGACAACCAGATAAACAATGCCCAGCGGCTAATTAAGAATATTTTCCTTGAAAAGGGGTTCCTGAATACGGATGTTAATATTGTACAGCGTGATGACACTGCCCAGGTGAACAGTCTGCTGCTCGATATTTATGTCGATAAAAAGGAAAAAGTCAGGGTACAGGACATCATCATCCACGGTAACGAAGAGGTCAAATACATTACTCTGGAAAGAGCAATGAAAAAGACCAACGCCCGTAAACTCAGGAATTTCTTCAGGACCAAAAAGTATCTTGACGATAAATTCCAGGAGGATAAATTAAACCTCATAAAAAAATACAATACAATAGGTTACCGCGATGCCGTTGTATTGCGCGATACCGTTTATCCGGCGGATAAGGAAAACCGGGTGAACGTGGAATTATGGCTCGAGGAAGGGAATAAGTATTACTTCAGGGATATAAAATGGATCGGGAATACGGTCTATCCCCCCGAATACCTCGATGCAGTGCTCGGTATAAAGAAAGGAGACATTTTTGACCAGAAGATGCTCGATAAAAGAATATCTTCTGATGATGATGCTGTTTCTAATGTCTATCTGGATAATGGCTATCTTTTCTTTCAGATTGATCCTGTAGAGGTTAATATTACCCAGGATTCCATAGATCTTGAAATGAGGATGTACGAAGGAAAACAGGCAACCATCAGCAGTATTGGTATCTCGGGAAATACCAAAACGCATGAGCATGTGGCCCGCAGGGAAATCAGGACCTATCCCGGCGACCTCTTCAGTAAAACAAATATTATCCGTACCATCAGGGAGTTGTCACAATTGGGCCATTTTGATCCCGAGGCCATCACACCTGATGTTGTTCCAAAGCCTGAAGAAGGTACGGTAGACATCAATTACCAGTTGCAGGAGAAAGCAAACGACCAGATCGAGCTATCCGGGGGTTGGGGTGCCGGAATGTTTGTCGGTTCGGTCGGTCTTAAATTTGCCAATTTTTCGGCCCGGAACATTTTTAACAAGGAAGCGTGGAGGCCTTTACCTACCGGCGACGGTCAGACCCTCAGCCTTCGTTACCAGACCAGCGGCCAGTACTATAAGACGGTCAGCCTCTCGTTCATTGAGCCATGGCTGGGCGGCAAAAAGCCCAACTCCTTCTCTTCCTCTCTTTCCTATTCGCGCATAAATTACAGCGCCAACAAATACATGCAGAATTATTATGGAAGCGGCTATGGCGGTTATGGCGGTGGCTATGGTGGCTATGGCGGTTATCCCTCATACGGTGGCTATGGCGGCTATCCTTCATACGGTGGCTATGGCGGTTATGGTGGCTATGGTGGTTATGGCGGCTATCCTTATGGCAGTTATTACCCTACCTATACCTACAACTATGATGCGGAGAATGCGGATGACACCGATGATCAGATCTGGGAAACCCTTGCCGTTGCGCTTGGTTATGGATACCGTCTGTCCTGGCCCGATGACTATTTCACCGTTTACCATGAATTGTCATTTGAGCACTACCGGTTGCAGAATATGGGAAGCTACTTTTACTTCCTTGCAGATGAAAACGGCCAGGTAAACGGAACCTTCAGGAATACCAGCTTTAAAACGTCATTTGGCAGAAACTCTGTCGATAACCCCTTGTATTCCCGGAGTGGATCCCAGTTTACCCTTACCGCAAAATTAACTCCTCCGTTTTCTATGTTCTCCAGTACGGATTATGGCGATCCCGATCTGCCCAATTCAGAAAAATACAACTGGATAGAATACCACAAATGGCTGTTTAAAGGACAGGTTTACAATTCACTTTCAAAGAACAGGAACCTTGTGTTGCGAACAGCTGTTGAATTTGGTTTCCTGGGTTACTACAACAGAAACCTTCCTTCACCTTTTGAGGGCTTCATTGTAGGAGGATCAGGGATGTCGGGGTATAATATTTATGGTACCGATTATGTCGCATTGCGCGGTTATCGAGACTTCAGCCTCAGCCCACGAAACGGATCGAAAATGTATTCCAAGTTTACCATGGAAATGCGCTACCCGGTTACTTTAAAACCCAGCGCCACCATTTATGCGCTAACTTTTCTTGAGGCCGGAAATACCAACGACGTCTTTCAGAACTACAATCCCTACAAACTCTACCGCTCTGCCGGTGTGGGTGTCAGGATATTCCTTCCCATGTTTGGTTTAATGGGTATCGACTGGGGGTATGGTTTCGACCAGGTGCCAGGCCAGGGTGATGCAGGCGGAAGCCAGTTCCATTTCGTTATTGGTCAGCAGTTCTGATAGTTATAACTTTGGCGCAGAATTTGATTAAATCCATCCTGAAGTAACAATTAATATTTAAAACAGGTCATGAAAAAACTCATCTTACTTATCGGAATCGCAATGGTGATGGCTTTTAGTGCCAGCGCCCAGAAGTTTGGATTCATCGATTCGGATTATATTCTGGAAAATATACCGGCTTTCAACGCAGCTCAGGAACAACTTGACCAGCTGTCAGGCCAATATCAGAAAGAATTGGAATCGATGTATGCCGAGGTTGAAAAAATGTACCAGGATTTTCAGGCTGAAAGCGTTTTGCTCTCTGAAGATATGAAACGAAAAAGAGAAGACGTGATCATCAGCCGTGAAAAGGAATACAAAGATCTGCAAAGGAAGTATTTCGGTCCCAGCGGTGATTTATTCAAACGCAGGCAGGCATTGGTCAAGCCCATTCAGGATGATGTCTTCAATACCGTGCAGGAGATCGCCAATGAGGGAAGTTACGCTGTAATTTTCGACAAGGCCGGAGGTACTACTTTGCTTTTTACAAACCCCAGGTTCGATCTGAGCGACCAGGTGTTGCAAAAACTTGGTTATAAGAATTAATTTCTATATTTGTCCACAAAAATTAAAAATCGTATATTGATTATGAGAAATTTATCAAGAATTATTGCAGTTGTATCCTTTGTTCTGATTACAGGAATTACAATTGGTCAGGAAGCCAAATTCGGACATATCGATCTTCAGGGATTAATCCAGCTTATGCCTGAAAGGACTGCAGCTGAGGCGGATTACACCAAGCACATCGCTGAGCTGGAAGAGCAAATGGGAACCATGCAGAAAGAGTATGAAACCAAGCTGCAGGAGTATCTGCAGAAGCGCGACTCTCTTTCTGAAATAGTTCGTACCGCCAGGGAAGCCGACATCCAGGATTTGCAGCAACGTATACAGAACTTCCAGCAGATTGCCCAGCAGCAACTGCAGCAAAAGCAAAATGAAATGCTTCGTCCTATTTTTGAAAAGGCACAGAAGACTGTTGCTGATGTAGGCAAAGAAAAGGGGCTTCTTTATATCTTTGATGTGAGCGGTGAATTAGGTACCGTTCTTTACAGATCGAACGAAAGCCTTGATGTTATGCCGCTGGTAAAGGCAAAAATGGGTATTCAGTAAATTGTATAATCTGTCATATAAAAAAGGCCGTCTCAACAGACGGCCTTTTTGCTTTTATAGGCCATACAACCATCTTTAATTTCTGATTATTGGAACCCGTAACGCCAAATTTCAAAAAATATATTCGTAACATATTGATATATAGATACAAGAACGTTATTTAGAAGCGTTAAAAATAACTCTCCGGAACTGGTCTCTATTTTGTTTTCGAATCGGGGGCACCTGAAAATGAGTAAATTTGCCCCGTTTTTTAAAAATGATTCGAATATGGAGTATGGTGTAACACGAACATTTGATGTTCTTGAGCGGGCGCTCAGGATGTTCCCCCGGACCGATGCCATTGGCGGCAAAAGAGGCAACGACTGGTATACGTATTCAACAGAAGAGTATTACCGGAAGTCGCACCTGTTTGCCCTGGGGATGCTGGCTTTGGGTATTCAGAAAGGTGACAAGGTGGCAACGGTAACCAACAACCGGCCCGAATGGAATTTTGCCGATATGGGGCTTGCCATGATCGGCGCCGTGCATGTACCTATTTACCCCACCATCGGAGAGGAAGAATACCAATATATTCTTACCCATTCCGAGGCCAGGTATCTCATAGTTGGTGATGAAAAACTGTTTGGGAAACTGAAGCCAGTTGTGGATAAGATTACTACCATACTAGGTATTTATGCATTCGAGGACGTGCCGGGCGCTAAAAACTATGAGGAAATCCTCGCCCTGGGTGAAAGCAAAGAACCTGAATTGTCTGAAAAGCTCGAAGAGTTGAAAAACGGTATTCAGCCTGAAGAACTGGCAACTATCATTTATACATCCGGAACCACCGGTGTTCCCAAAGGGGTTATGCTGTCGCAACATAACCTGGTATCCAATTTCACTTCGCATGTAAATATGCACAATCTGGGTTATGCACACAAGGTCATAAGCTTTCTTCCCCTTTGCCATGTTTATGAAAGAAGCGTAAATTATCACTTCCAGCATAAGGGTATGGGTGTTTATTACGTGGGTAACCTTGCCCAGATCGTTGCCGCCATCAAAGAGATAAAACCTCATATGTTTAATTCAGTTCCGCGGTTGCTCGAGAAGGTATATGACGGATTTGTTGCCAAAGGGAAAGAGCTTACGGGAATAAAGAAGAAACTTTACTTCTGGGCCATGGATCTTACCCGTCATTTTGAATACAACAAAAAATACAGTCCACTCATGTCGCTGAAGATCAAAATTGCCGACAAACTTATCTATTCGAAGTGGAGGGCAGCCCTGGGGGGAAACATCGTATACATCGTCTCCGGTGGCGCTGCTTTGCAACCCCGGATTGCACGTGTGCTGGGTATGGCTGGCATGTACAACCTTGAAGGGTACGGTCTAACGGAGACTTCACCTGTAATTGCCGTGAACAGTCCTGCTTCCGGCAAAATGAAGATCGGAACGGTAGGGCCACTTATTGACGGGTTTGAAGTGAAAATTGCCGACGATGGCGAGATTCTTTGCAAAGGCCCGGGCGTTATGATGGGGTATTACAAAGCTCCCGAACTCACTGCCGAGGTTATAGATGAAGAGGGATGGTTCCATACAGGCGATATCGGAACTTTTGAAGATGGGATATATCTGAAGATAACCGATCGTAAAAAGGAGATGTTTAAATTGTCGGCGGGTAAATACATCGCTCCCCAGATGATTGAAAATAAGCTCAAGACATCCAATATGATCGAAAGTGCCATGGTGATTGGTGCCAACGAAAAGTTCGCATCCGCACTGATTTCCCCTAATTTTGTGCTGCTGCACGATTGGTGCACCGAGCATAAGATCCATTTCGAAGATAACAAGGACCTGATCAAAAAGCCTGAAGTGGTGGCGCTGATCCAAAAGGAGGTAAATGCCATCAATAAAACCCTGGGACTGCACGAAGAGATCAAGCGGTTCAGGCTGGTATGCGCGGAATGGAGTCCGGTTACAGGTGAATTATCACCCACCCTGAAACTCAGAAGAAATATCATCGTAGAAAAGTATAAACATCTTATTGATGAAATATATTCTGTATCGAAAAACTAAATGACTGATTGTTTGATTGATTGTATTACGGAAAACCGTCCATGTCAGGACGGTTTTTTATTTGGTACCTGCTTTTCTTAATTTTAAAAACCTTTGCGCTTATAGGTGTCAATTACCTCCCTGGTGTGGTCAGTTTTGCTGAGCTTAATGCCTGATTGAAACTGGTAGCTCACTTTGACAAGGATCGGAAGGGCTGACATATCTACCACCCCCTTTGAGTAAATGGTGAACTCCGGCGAGGTTATTTCATCCCCGCGGTAGGTGAATTTTCCGGCGAAAGGCAAAATACCTGTGAACCCCGCTTTTAACCCCCGGCCAAAACTTTTTTCCAATGATAACCTATACAAAGCATCACTGAATGTGTTGCCCTGTATTTGGTTCATAGGACTGGCATACTGGCAGGTGCCCGATGCGGAAAAGCCGCGTCCGAAATTTGAGTAAGCAGAAAATCCGGTTTCCCGGGTGAAGCGATGCCTTTCACCTATGTTTTCCTGCAATGCCGGGTCTCCTGGTATCGAATGAACATCATACATCTTCAGGTAGAAAGTAATTCCGCCATTTTTGGTGAGGCTCATTGATCCGGTAAACTGGATGCCAAACTGATGAATATCTCCCAGATTGTAACTGCGCGTTTCAAAAATGCCATTTTCATTAATATTTGTCAGATTTTGTATTGCATCCGTCAGCTTATCGTAAAAAAGCCGTGATGAAAGGTGTTTGTTTCCGGGCCTGACGGAATACTCGAGCGCCAGGTTGCTCCTGAAACCGGGCCGCAGTCCGGGGTTGCCGGATTTAACAGAATAGGGATCGTCTGACTGCCTGGCCGGGTTGAGCTGATAGATACCGGGGCAGGTTATTCCGCGCCTGAAGGACAACCGTAGTCCCGAGACAGCACCCGTCTTGAAATTAACAGATCCTTCGGGCAACAGTGCGCCGTCACTGTATTTGATGCCGTTGTCTGCTCCGGTTTTATAGTATTCGAAGCGCAAGCCGGCAGTTAATTGCAGTTTACTGCTGTTGTAACTTAAAGAGCCGTATCCCCCATAGGTCTGTTCGCTGTAACTGAATTCTTCCTGCCCTTTATTTCTCATGAAATGGAGCCTGCCCTGAAAGCCTGTCCTCAATTTCATTCTTTCATGCAGCCGGATGACATGATCTATCCGGGCACGGATTCTGTTTTGCTCCGGATTCTGCTGGTTTATCTGTAAATACCCGGTTTCCTCATTGGTATAGGTCGTGATATTTTCAGCATTCATGTGGTAATGACTGATATCAACTATAAGTTCATTGTTGGTGGACTCATTGAATAGGTGTTTGTAATACAAGGAGTTGTAAAGTGACATGTTGGTGTCGTCATCCTCCTTGCCGGCAAACCATTGGCTATTCTGACTGCCGTTTACCCTCATTTCGGCATTGCCGTCGTGTTCATGAGAATAGGGATTGAAATATCCATAAAAACTGAGCTGGTTTTTCTCCTTCAGAAAGAGGTCCAGCCCATAGTGAAACCGGTGCGACCAGTTCTTCTGCCTTACCTGCTGGTTGGAATTAATTATCTCAATGACTTCATTTTGGAAGATTTCTCTCCGGCTTGTTTCCCTGATATTGAAATAGAGCATTTCCCCATTATAGGAAGTGAAGAGGTTGAGTTTGCCTGTTCCATAATTAAGGCTATAGGTGGGGAACAGGAAAACATCCGAATCAGCGGTGGGCAATTCTGCATAAATATGCCCGTCAATACCCGTTTCCCTATCCCTTACCGTAATGATGTTGATCACGCCGGTCACATCGCCGTCATAACTGGAAGGCGGACTACTCATGATCTCAATTTTGTCTATTTCCCCTGCATGCAGCTGACTTATGAAACTTCGGCTGCGTTCTCTTCCGTTAACCAGAATAAGGATGTTTTGGCTGCCTTCGAGTGAAATGTTTTGTTGCAGGTCCATTTGGATACCTGGTATAAGTTTAAGTACGTCAGTGCCGGTGTTCGACGCATTATGCATTGTCTTGCTGATATAGAACGTGGTCTTGTTTTCAGCTGTTGTTGCCCTGATGCGCCCGGCCACCACTGAAACATCACCGAGGGTTACC
>CAYMXK010000170.1:0-9556 GCA_964393915.1 uncultured Prolixibacteraceae bacterium | reverse complement strand
TTAAGGCACAAATTTTCACGAATTTATATTTAATTTTGTGGATAAAACAATATGACCCCTAAAACAGCACTTATTACCGGAGTAACCGGTCAGGACGGCGCTTACCTCAGCGAGTTTCCCTTTAAGCAGGAATGTTATGACATTGTAGGATGCTGCATGGAGGTACATAAAACTCTTGGCCATGGCTTCCTGGAAGCTGATTACCAGGAAGCACTGACATATGAATTTGCCAATCAGCAAATTCCATACTATAAGGAAAAAGTACTTAACATTTTGTGAGAATTTGTGATATAATAAGTGGAGATTTGTGGATAAGATTTGTGGAGATTTGTGGATTACAAACTTTTAAAATGAATTTAATGAAGATAAATGGTCTTAATCATTGCCATTCTTCATTATCTTTGAAAAAAATATAGAAGTGAAAAAGTTAAACTATACAGCAATAATCGAAAAAAGCGAAGAAGGCTTGTATGTTGGGCAAATTCAGGAGATACCTGAAGCCATTGCGCAGGGGAAAACAATCGACGAGTTAAAACAAAATCTTTTGGATGCTTTACAATTGGTAATTGATTATCAACGTGAACACACCCTAAGCCAATACAAGGGCCGTAAAATTATAAAGCGCAAACTTAATCTTGCCTGATGAAACGAAACGCCTTCATTAAATACCTTAAAGCAAATGGATGTGTTCTGGTTCGTGAAGGTGCAAATCATAGTTTGTACATGAATCCGGGAAACGGGAAAAAATCTACTGTAGGTCGTCATCCCGAATTAGCAAACCTGATGTGCAAAGTTATTTGCAAACAACTCGAAATACCTCCTGTTTAGCCTGTTGGAAATGTACATCCCCTAAATTCCCGGAAGAGAAAATTGTTTCAACGAAAACACCAGGCCCGGTTTTCCGCTCCTGAAAGATAGTCAGGAGATTGCTCGGACTCATTACTGGTAAAGGAGGAAAAAGGGTTATCCACAAATTTCATCCACAAATTTTCACAAACCAAAATGTAAATTTGTGAGAATTTGTGATATAATAAGTGGAGATTTGTGGATAAAATTTTTTTTATATTTGCGTTCTCAAATATGGACGCAAACATAACAATATGCCCACAGAAATATACATAACGGGTGCCGGGGGATTGGGGTGTGAAATAGCCGCCAGCCTCTTCCATCCGGAACTGCAGAAGGAATTCATCCTGCGGGGGTTTATCGACGACAAATATGCCCCGGCGGAGGTCATCAACGGGGTGCCTGTGCAGGGCGACCTGGCATGGCTCAAATCGGTAACGGGAGGCAATGCCATCATTGCCGTGGCCGATCCATCCGTGCGGCGGAAGATCCGTGAAACACTGAATGGCTGCAACCTGCAGTTCCCGGCTGTTATACACCCCGAAGCTTCCATACACTCCACCACCTTCGTATCAGTGGGGCAGGGCAGTTACATTGCCGGCGGGTGCATCCTCACCACGAGGATCAGCATCGGGCAGCACTCCATGTTGCTGCCGGGCGTATCGCTTAGTCACGATACGGAAATCGGCGATTTCTGCACCCTGATGCCGGGCGTGCGCATCAGCAGCGGCGCGGTCATCGGTAACCGGGTGACCATAGGTACAGGGGCCATCATTGCAAAAAACGTAACCATTGAAGATGGAGCGGTGATAGCGGCGGGGGCTGTTATCGCTTAGAGACTGAAAAGGTTATCCACAAATTTCCACAAAAATATTTATCCACAAATTTTCACAAAAGAATAGATATAAATTCGTGAGAATTTGTGATTTAATTAGTGAGAATTTGTGGATAAAATTTTTGGGGGGTGGTGCAGTTTACTACGATTCCCACCTTGCTCATCTGATACTGTTCAACTTTGCGGAGGGCGTCCTTCAGGGATTGTTTTTGTGTGTATTTGTGCCTGACGATGAACACGCTGGCATCGATCAGGTCACTCAGCGGAAAGATATCGGAAACGATGCCCACGGGGGCAGAATCAATCACGACCACATCGTATTCCTCCCTGAGCCTGCTGATCATTGCCATAAGCCCGGGGTGCAGGAGCACTTCGGCCGGATTGGGCGTTACGGAACCTGCCGGGATAACATCGAGCAGGGGGTGTTTGGTGCTGAACGTGATATCCTCCAAAGCAGCATTTCCGGTGAGGTAGTTGACAACCCCCAGGTCGGATGGAATGTTGAACGCCGCTTTCATGGCGGGGTTGCGGAGGTCGAGGTCGAGGATCACCGTTTTTTTCTGCATAATGGCATACGAAGAGGCGATGTTGATCACGTTGTATGATTTGCCCTCATTCTGCGCCGACGACAGCACGGCAATTACGGGAGTGGCTATTCCCTTCACCATCAGGTTGAGTTTGTTGCGGATGTCGCGGTAGGGCTCGCTCGCCCGCGATCCGGGTTTGTCGAGGAGGAGGGTGCTGCCCCTGTAATCAGTGCTGCTGTTGAACGTGTGGCCAATGACCGGGTAATCCGTGAGGGCCCCGATCTCATCCTGCGACTCGATTTTATTGTTGAAGAAGTCGCGAAGGAAGATGACCACCGCCGGGAAGATCATTCCCAGCATCAGGGCAATGGCATAGACCCTCCTTTTCTGAGGCTGCACCATGGTTCTCAGTCCGGGCTCCTCGATCACCTGGCTGTCGGGGTCGCTGCTGGCTTTTGCAATTTGTGCCTCGGCCAGTTTCTGCAGCAGGAACGTGTAGGTCTCGCTGTCGATTTTGTACTTTCGCTCAAAATTGATGAAATTTCTTTCCGTGGCGGGCAGCCGTCTGATCTGGACGTTGTAGCTGCTTATGCGCTGGTCGAGGGCCTCAAGCTCCTGGTCAGACTGCCGGATAATGTTGCTGATGCTCTCACTCAGGGAGTTCTTCACGACCGCGATCTGCGCGTTGAGCTGCAGAATAGTAGGGTGCTGCGAATTTTGCCTGATGGATGTCTGGCTGCTCTTTTCGCTGATCAGCTCGTTCAACTGTTTGATGAACCCGTTCAGCAGCGGGTCGTCGATGCCCATGGCCGACGGGGCCACCACGGTTTCGGTCTCCTGGCTCCTTTTGATGTATCCTTCGAGGTAGAGGTAGTACTTGTGCTTGTTCTCCAGCCTGATGATCTCTTTGTCGAGCTCACCCAGCTCGCGGAGCAGTTGCTGCGACTGTGTTGAAAAATCGATCATCTGGTTGGCGCTCCTGAAGGATTGCAGCCTGTTTTCGCTGATGAGGAGCGAGTCTGAGATGTTTTGAAGCTGACTGTCAATGAATTGTGTGGTGCGGTTGGCATTTTCGTTCTTCTTTTCCATGCTGCCGAGCTGGTAAACTTCAATGAGTTTATTCAGGAAATCGATGCTTTTCCTGACGCTGTTGCCCCTGACTGTCAGCAGGAGAATGGAGCTGTTTTCATTGGGGAGAAATACCCTCAGTTGCGACCTGTAACTCTTCACGAGCGATTCGGGCGTGTGGAACCTGATCTTGTACCGGTTGCCGGCTTCCGGGTTAAACCGTTCGTTGAGGGTTACCGAGAAAGACATTTCATCGGCCTGCAGCCTTGTTCCCGATCTGACCTGCTCATTGAAGGAGACGGAGGGCATGATTTTTATGACCCGCTTTTCGCGGTAGTCATACACCGGCACATTCTCCGCATTTATGCCGACCGATATGGTAACGCCGGCATGCAGGTCGAGGCAGATGTCGGTTTCGATGATCTGCGGATGGTCGCCGTCCCATGAGATATGGAAGGGAAGCTCCTTGTACTGTTCGGCTTCCGTGAGGCGTCCCAGGCGGTAGTAGCTGATCCTGAAATCGAGCTCTTCCAGGGTTTTCTGCACGGTAGAGGTTGAACCGATGATGGCCATCTGGTTATGGATGTTGGTCCGGTCATTCATGAGATTCATGCCCTGGAACATCCCCTGGCTCCTGCCGTAGAGCGCTGTCAGGGGTGAACCTGCATTCCCTTCGTCGACCAGCATCGTCGACTGCACTTCGTACACCGGCGGCGTATAGCGGTTGTAGGCGAATGCCACTCCTAAGGCAAGAACAGCGGCGACGACAAACCAGTACCAGTTGCGCACAAACCGGTGGATGATTTTTTTGATTTCCAGGGAATCATCGTTCCTGTACACGGGACTGCCTTCAAATCCGGCATTTGGATGCATTTCTGTCATAACCGGAACAAATTTAAGATGAGTAATCCAATGGAAATAAATGACGCGGTGATGCTCAGCGGAGCGGCATAGGGCATGTTTTTGGCCCCGTAGACTTTGGTCTGGTGTTCGATGTATAGCACGTCGTGGGGCAATACGTAGAAATAAGGGGAACGGATGATATCCGGGTCGGTCAGGTCAAGTTGGGTCACCAGCTGCCCTTCGGGCATGTCCCTGACCAGCTTCACGGTCTTCCGGTTTCCGTAGTCGGTGATATCGCCCGCCATCCCGAGGGTTTCAAACAGGGTCATGCGGCTTTTGGCCATGGCAAATGTGCCTGGGCTCCTGACTTCACCCAGGATGGTAACCGTCCGGGTAACCAGCTTGACAAACACCGCGGCGCTCTGCATGTATTTGTCCACCTCCTTCTGCACGGCAGCCTCCACCTCCTCGAGGGTTTTATTGCCCACGCTGATCTTACCCAGAAAGGGATACGATATGTTTCCGGCCTCATCCACGAGGTAGGTGATCAGTTCGATGTTGGCCGACGATCCGATGGAAGAGGTCTGTGACCCGATGAGGTTCAGAAAGGCGACATTTTCAGGATTATCGCTGATCACGCGGATGTAGAGCTGGTCGTTGGGCCTGATCAGGTAGGGATCGGGGGTGGGTGCATCAGCATACACAATGTCGGGCCTGATGCCGTACAAGTAGGTCACTTCCCTGATAGGCGTGCTGCACGAGAAAGCCAGGAGCACCATCAGCAGGGCAGCGGGGCTTACCGTATGGCAGGAAATCATTTTTTTTTGCATATCGGTACTGATTAATTTTTGTTATCGGGCTTCGGCTTAGGGCGAACACAAGATTCGCCCCTACCCGTTCTCCGGGCTTCGGCTCCCCCGATTCAATCGGGGCAGCCACCGGGCATTACGGTTCTGTGCCGGTGGTTATGTCTGGCCGTTGAGCCGGATGATCTTGTCGAACCAGGGCAGGAGGGAAGCGCGGTGCGTAACGAAGAGGATGGTCACCTGTTTCCTGAGCCCCGAAATGACCTCCATCACCTGACGTTCATTTTCGGAGTCGAGGGATGAAGTAGCTTCATCGAGCAGCAGCAGTTTCGGCTTGCGGAGCAGTACGCGGGCGAGGGCCAGCCGTTGCCGTTCGCCGCCCGAAAAATTGTATGCATAGTTTACAACGGGCTCGTCGAGTCCCTTTTTGAAGCGGGTGGCCAGGTGAACGGCATTTACCTGCTCCAGCACTTCCCATATCCTGTCGTCGGAGATCTCCTGCCGGCTGTCCCACACCAGGTTGTCGCGCAGGGTTCCGTCGAGGAAGAAGGCGTCCTGCGGCAGATAGCCGATGCTTCTTCGCCAGGATGGCAGCAGCTCTTCGCCGAGCGCCCGGCCATCGATACAGATCTCACCCGCACCCGGCTTCTGCAGTCCGGCGATGATATCGATCAGTGTGGTTTTTCCCCGTCCCGATTCCCCGATGATGCCCGTGATCTTCCGGGCAGGGATGCTCTCCGAGAAATTGGAAAAGATCTCCTCCCCGCCGGGATAGGAAAAGTGGATGTTGCAGAGGGAGATCTCCCGGTCCACTGGCAGCGGGTTCACCTCTTCCGGACGGTGAAACTGTGCATCGGGCAGCTCTTCATCGAGCTTCAGCACCATCTGTACGGAGGGCACCAGGCTGATGATGCTGTTCACGTTGCCGTTGAAGCTGACAAATTGCGGAAATATCCGGGAAAAAAGCAGGATCAGGATAAAAAAGGATGTCAGCGGTACGTTGCCGGTGCTGTATCCTATGTAGACAGCGGCAACCAGGATGGCGATTCCCGTGATGCGGTAGATCAGCTGGGGCAGCGAGCGGTTCTTCTGCATCTTATATTCGAGGCTGAGCAGCGAGGTGCTTGCCTCATCGAACTTGTGGTAGTAGAAATCTTCGGAGCTGTGTACCTTGGCGATTTTCACGGTTTGCCAGAAGTCGTCGATGTATTTCAGGAGCTGGCTGAAGGAGGTGATGAAATCCTCTCCGAGGTGAAATGCCCTGAACAGGAACCTGCGCAGGAACACGAAGAGCAGCAGTCCAACGGCCATGATCACGGCCGTGAATTTCACCGAAATCAGCAGTGCCCAGGCGGTGTAGGAGGCGGTTATCAGCATTCCTGTAAGCATGCGCATGTAAAAGTAGTAGTAGTCGGCCATGTTGGGCACCTCTTTGGTGAGGAGCTGCAGGTGGCTGGTCTTGCTTTTCCGGTTCAGCACCGACCAGTCGGTGAGGATGATCTTCCGGAACAGCCTTCGGCGCAGGTTGTAAATGAAGGTCTGCTGGTAGGCCGAATCGAGGAGTCCTTTCCAGTACTGCAGCAGCGGGGTGATTGTAAGCAGGACGAGGTAGATGAGCAGCACCGTCAGAAGGTTAAGCTCAATGCCTGCCTTTTCGGCTGCGTTCCTGAAGAACAGGGCCAGTTCGTCGGATGAGTCGCCGACCCCCACGTCGAGCAGTTGCAGCAGCGGGATGAGCAGCACGATGGAGAAGCCGGCGGTGATGCCGTTGATGAGCGTGAGCGTGAAAATAAGCGCGAGCTTTGCAGGCTGGTGCTCTTTCAGGAGGGCGAAGGTGCGGAGTATGAAGAGGAGTTTGTTCATTTGAATTTTTACAGTGCTTCTGTGAGGGGTTCAATTATCAGTCCCAGCTTCGTCATCTCCTTGAGGTATTCCAGTACTTCCTCGCGGCATTGTACGGGGTCAACTTCGTACTCACCGGTGAGCAGGGTACAAAGCTCCTCCGTGGAGAGGGGCTGTGCGAGCAGGTCCCAGATCCGGGTGGCGACAGGGTTGAGGGAGAAGTACTTTCCCTTTCTGATGTCCATCATGACGAGCTCGTCGTTGAGCCGGCCGGAAATGGCGTTGGTGTTACGGATAAATTTGCTTTGTGAACTCATTTCAATCTTTTAGTGATAGAAATCTTAACCGCAAGGACGCAAGGAAAAAACGCAAGGGACGCAAGGGGAGCTGTTATCGGGGTATCGGGCTTCGCCATGGCAGACTGTCAATGGTGTTGCGGCCTCTCTCTGTGTCTTCTCCGTGGTTCTCTGTGTTAGAATTTTTTTTGCAATCACCTAATCCCGGGATTTACGGGCCAACTGCAGAAGGTAAAGCATGGCCGCCAAAGTTCTCGTGACCCTGTACCTGAAACCTGTGAAGGCGCAGACATGAAACCGCTGGTACCTGGCAAAATCCCCCGGGAGGTAATTGGGCACCACGGTCTCCCGGTTAAACTGGAAGAGCGTATATTCGTTATACCAGCCGGGGACCTTACAGTTGGCTGGCAATAAGGCTGTTCCGGGGAAAAAGCGGACGAGCATGGCGTTGCAGAGTCCCACCATGCGTCCGGCACGGAATTCCTTCACCAGCGCGCTGAATTTGACCCCGTCGATACGATAGCGTTTCACTATCTCGTGGATGTCGAGCAGCCATTTCAGCCTCGACCAGGTATGGAGTCCGCCGTGGATGACCAGTTGCAGCAGCTCGAATTCGAGCGTGAACTGGCGCAGCTGCCGGCCCGAAAATTTGATTGTCGTGGTATGCTCCGCTATGGCTTTATCCACCCGTGCAGGACTTATCGCCGGAAATTTCAGCAACCGCCAGTGGACTTCAACTGAAGCGTGCTTCTCCGGGTGGACAAGGCTGATTTGGTTGGCTGCCGCCATGATCCTGTTTCTCCGTCGGCCGGGGCCGGGCCAGTCGAACGAGTGGGGCTTGTAACCCATGTTGCGCAGGAGGGCGATTGCGTCTGACATGGATTCCGGCCGCACGAGGAGGTCAAAATCCTTGGAGATCCTGCAGGTTGCATCTCCGTAGATCCTGTAGGAGAGGAGCGGGCCCTTGAAAGGGATGAACCATATGTCTGCGTCGTTCAGGACGGCGGCAATTTCCAGGAACTCTGCCACCTGCCTGAGCTGGATAAGCTTCTCCTCCATGATCAGTTCTCCCGAATGTTCATTCAGGAGCTGGTCGATTTGCTGGTGGGACAGCCTGTGGCGGTGGTAGAGTGTTTCCCTGGTAAGGTGCATGTTGTTATAATCAATTTTTTGAGCGAGCATTTAGCCTGTTTTGAAAAGCTTTTTTTGCCACCATTTTTTTTGCCACCAAGGCACCAAGACACCAAGACACCACCAAGGGTTTTTTGCCACCAAGGCACCAAGGGTTTTTTTGCCACCAAGGCACCAAGTCACAAAGGGTTCACCAAGATTATGTATTTGATATATAACTCTTTGTGTAGCTTGGTGTCTTGGTGTCTTGGTGGCATCATTATTTTTTTTAACTTACATTCTGGTATGGGTTTCATAATATCCCCAGGTGAATTCGTGTGCTTTTTTCAGGTAGTAGAAGATGGCGAGGCGCCTGTTTCCCTTCTCACTGCCTGCACCGGCCAGGATGTCGGGCAGCTCCTTCCGGAGGCGGTCAGCCTCCACGAAACCGAGGTCGGGATTCAGGAGGAAGCTTTCGAGTTCTTCCGCAAAACGGAGTTTGGCTTCTCGGGCGACCGGTCTGAAGGTTTGGGTGATGGCGAGGTCATCTTTCGAAGTGCGCTTCAGCACCCCGGGTGGCACCAGCCCTTTTCCCAGTTCGCGGAGGATGATGCGGTCGCGGTTGCCCGAGATGAGACAGCGCGAGGGCACCATCAGCATAAACTCCACGATGCGCTTGTCGAGCAGCGGGTAGCGGTATTCGATTCCGTGGCGCTGTCCGTTCACATACCAGTCGGCCGTGCGTGCCGCGATATGGCTGAGGCGGATCAGTTGCAGGTGGACGTCGCGCCGCGAACGGTGGCTGAACCTTTTCCGGCGGGGGATACGGTTGCTGCCCAGCGCCCTCCGGATATAGGGATAGACCGCCTTTTCAGATTTAAAGGAGGTGGAGCTGTTGCGGGCAGAGATGATCTGGAATGCGAACTGCAGTTCCGCGAGGAACTTCCGGGGACGCCAGGGAGTATATTTTTTCAGGAGAGATTTCCAGTCGAGGCTCCTGATGAGGTCGGCGTCGATTCCGCGGTCGGAGATGCTGATGAACTCATCGCCGCCCCAGCCGCTGAAGATCAGGTTGACGCCCTGTGCCACCGCGGCATCAACGATTCTTCGCTCAAAGACCATCTCACTGGGATTTCGCCAGTCGGAGGTGAAGGCCTCGTAATCGCCGGTGCTGAAATTGGCATACACCGGCGTGATGTTATGCTGCCGGCAGGTCTCCTCCACCAGCAGACGCTCATCATGCTTTAGTTCAGACAGGGACTCAAAACCGGGTGCCCAGGAATATCCGTAGAAAGACTTTTGCCCGGCATATTCCTGTCTTGCCAGGGCGGCAACTATGGTTGAATCGAGTCCGCCGCTTAAATGGGCAGACGCCGTGAACCG
>CAYMXK010000169.1:6083-9627 GCA_964393915.1 uncultured Prolixibacteraceae bacterium | reverse complement strand
CTATTTGGCAGGGTGGGGTCTTCAGACCGTCTCCCTGTCTGCCAGGTGGCAGTGGTTACTTTAGTTGTAGGTGGCTGTCAGGGTTATATCAGCCTCATACGCACCGATTGTCTGCGATACCTGAGGCTTTACTGTAGCCCCAATAAAAACATAAAAGCCATTGGCTGATTCAACTATATTGGTTGGGACTGTAATATCGGTGGTTCCTCCGGTGAAGGTTGTACCTCCTGCAAAGGTATTGGCTGTGTGCCATCCGTAAATGTAATCCTCAATAGGAAGATTATTTGACCCCGATGTGAGGTATGTCGGAGTGGTAAAGGTAAGATCAACATTTGTAGCAGCGGCTGCAGAAACCAGGAACCGACCGGTTGTTTGGGTGCCGTGGTTGGGTACGCCGCTCACATTATTTGTCAAACCAATACTTTTGTTAGATCCCTGTGCAACAAAGCCGAAGTTCAGATCCACTTGTTTTATAACGATAATTGTTTGAACTACTTGTGCCTTACCGACAATTTTGTCATTGCCGATATTCTGCGCGATAGCGCTCCATGCTGAACTCACCAGGATGGTGACAACAATAAAAAATTTAACTGGTTTTTTCATTTTTTGTTGATTTAATTGATTGAATTTATTTTAGTGATTTTATCCATTGGGATAATTTTTATTTCAATGCTTGAGGTTGCTTTATTAAAGGTTCTATGTGACATTCATTGACTGGCATAGGAGACATGGATGTTGATCTCCCCTGTGTACAATCCGGCCGCGGCATTTTGCGGCACAGGCCCTAGGGTTCCATACAGGAAAAGGAAAACCCTGCCCGTTGACAGGTCGGATCGGGTGGGATCAGAAGTGGCGTGCATTGCTGCAGGCGCTGAATTATTCCTGAGTATTGGAATGGTAACGCTATGGGAACCGTATGTAAGCTCGGTTGCTGTTGCCCTGGCCTGAGATTCATCAGTCGCCCCATGATTGGAATAAGCCATTCTGGTCATAATTGGAATGGAATTCGATGCGTCCAGGGTAAGGCGCAATGGTGCGTCAAGAGTCAGGGCAATCTCCCTGTCTGATTGTCCATCAATGGTAATTACTGCTGCAGCGTAGTCTGAAAGCAAGACATCCACCATTTTTCCGACTTCAATAAGGTAATTTTTTTCATTGAAATTCAATTCACCCTTACCTTTGGCCGTAACAACAATATCTTCGGAAGTGAATAGTGCGATGTTGATTTGCTGTGCACCGGTTATTACACTGAGTAAACAGCAGGTTAGAAACAGCAGAGATACAGGATGAAAAATATACTTCATTTGTAACATGTTTTATATTAACATTGTATAAATTATATTATATGAATATAATTATAATATGATGTATTTTAATATTTCAGGTTTATTTGTGATTCCTTATAGTTGTGATTAAAGTTATTTTATAAGGCATTATTAAACAGTAATAAGCTAATAAATACAGATATAACTATAAAATGAATGTGCGGAATTAGTCTGGTGGGATAGATTTGATTCATAAATTTGGTTATTTTAACAATATGTTATTATAGGTTAATTAAATTATTATATGTTAATGAAATATTCGTCAAAAATAATAATTGAAATAATATTTGCAATAGGAATTCCTAAAAATTTTCCTGATGAACATATTTTTTTTCGATTGTCTACAAATTGTCCATATTTATTGTCGGAGTCGGCGATCAGGGAGTTTCTAAAGGAAGGGATTATGGAAGAGGGATGGAAGGCCCGGATAAAGGGCCTGTGACAATCATTCGGGGTGCAGTGTAAATTTCCCTCCGGGTAATTCTTCAAGGGCCTTAATAAGTTGTTTTTGCGTGATTACCCCCGACGGGTCAACATCCCACCCGGCTTCCATAAGGCGACGTACCACCCATGTATTGCAGGTATAGAACAGGTGATATTTCTCTTTGGCCAGAAAAAAGTTCCGTGATTTTTCCCCGATCCGGCTTTCGATAAGCTGTCTGTTTTCATCACGCTCAAAACTTTCGGAAATTACCCGGCATAAGGCAGCAAACTGCCGGGGTGTGGCTTCAATTTTTTTCAGGTGGGTGTCTCCGGCATACAAGTCATGGGGCGCTACACTAAACGGAACAATATGAAGCACGCCGGAAGTGGGAACCAGCAATGCCCTGGCGGCCAATGCCGGAGGATTTCCCGCGGCCTGGTAGTATCGCTCGTCCCCAAAGCCAACATCCACATACCTGCTTCTGCGAAAATTTATTATTTCAGGCCAGTCTTCCGGGGAAACTTCATCGGTGCGTAAAATAATACCTGTATGCCAGCCAGCCTGCAAAACGTAAAGTTCAACGGGTGAATCTGCCGGTTGCTTTTCAATGGTCTGACTGTAACCAGCCTCTGCGGAGAATAGGCCGAAGAAAATCAGCAGTAAAACATGGCGAATAATATGGAGGGAAATTTTATACCTCATAAATCTTTCATTTTTCTGGCTGTAAAAGTCTGGTATTGGCATGCTCCTTTTACTCAAGTGAGAACCGGTAACATCGATCCAACATCATCAGAACTTATACTCCCAGGTTATTGTTTTACAGTCGTAGAGGCGTGTTATTTTTATTTTTCCAAATGCATCGCTGAGAAATCCCGGCAAGGCAAGCGACATCAATATGCCGGCCTGTTTGCGTGCGTATGTAACCAATCTGTGTACACGGAGATACTGTGGCTTTTCCGATTAAGGGAAGCGCCCTGGCTGATCCGGTAAAATTATCTCTTTAGCAGACACAGACTCTTCTCGTGGCAAAAATAACAGACAGCCGTTAAACTTCAACCTACTTCTGGAGTACTTCCTTTACGTAAGCGGAAATTTTCCACCGGTCTTCCGGGCGGACCAATGTTCCATGCTCGGCCATAATCCCCCATCCGACAGTTATTACATGGTATATGTCGGCATCGGATGCATTCATCATTTTTTCACTTAACAAACTGGCGGGTGGATAGGTATATTTGCCTGATGTAAATAGATTCCCTTTGCCGTCGCCCTGCGGGCCATGGCATACCTGACAATATACTTCGTACATTTTCTTTCCTCTTTCGAGGATTTCCTGGTTCACTTCAAAGGGATTTGAAAGCAATTGGGCAGCCTGCAAACGATCTTCGTCGGTTTTTTCGTACGGATAGGGGATGGCGTTTCGCGGAATAGTCCCCACTGCAGGCTCCCTCATGGTGTATCCTTCAGAGAAAACGGGATTTTCACTGTAGGTTTCGTATGCCTGTGAGTAGGCCATATCGGGGTAAAAGATATGCCCCGGATTATTTTTATCGCGGTCGCACGACGTCAGCGCAACGATTGCAAAGAGTGCCAGTGCTTTAAATATCACAATTCTCATAGTATAAATTTTAAAAAAAACTTTTTCATGTTTCCTGTCTCCCGTCTCCGTTTTTCTGCTTTGCGCTTTCCGCTTTCCGCTCAGCTCTCTGCTTTGCTATTTTTCGTCTCCGGTCTCCCGTCTCCGTTTTTCTGCTTTCCGCTCCGCTCTCTGCGCTTTGCTATTTTTCGTCTCCCGTCT
>CAYMXK010000169.1:0-5983 GCA_964393915.1 uncultured Prolixibacteraceae bacterium | reverse complement strand
AATCCGATTCCTGACTGCTCCCCGCCAACAGCTCCGGGCATAATCATCATATATAGATCGACCCAGTGTCCGATGAAAACAATCACCGCTACAGTAATCAGTATGGGAAACATCCTTTTTGATTTACGCGCCATAAGCAGGAAGAACGGTATTACAAAATTCAGGATCAGGTTGATATAGAAAATTCCTTCAAAATTCTTGTGCCGCTCATAGAAATAAACGGTTTCTTCGGGAATATTGGCATACCAGATCAGCATGTATTGGGAGAACCACAGATAGGCCCAAAATACGCTGAATCCAAAAAGGTATTTTCCAAGGTCGTGTACATGTTCTTTGTTGACATGCTTCATATACCCCATCCTGATCAATACGTAAAGGATAATGATCAACAGGGCTGTTCCGCTTGCCAGCATGCTCGAAAATACATACCAGCCATAGAGGGTGCTGAACCAATGGGCGTCGATCGACATGAGCCAGTCCCAGGAGCTTACCACACTGGAAAGGGCATAGAATACGATAAAAACAGCCGACAACGTCCGCAAACGGTTAAAATATTTCATTTCGCCATCCACATCTATTTTCAGGGATGTCTTCCTGATATAGTAGGCCAGTACGGACCATGCGACGACAGTTACCAGGAAGCGGATATAAAAGAAAGGTTGGTTCAGATAGGGGGTTTTTTTCAGCAGAATGGCATCCAGATGGTCTTCATGTGTCCATTCGAATACGAGATGCAGGCCTCCCAGAACAAAAAACAGCAGGAGCAGCAGACTGCCAACAGGTATAAAAGCTGCCATGGCCTCTCCGATCCTGGAGACACTGATATGCCATCCCGACTCGGATATGGCATGAACCGTGACGAAAAACAGACCAACAAGGCCCATGCTCAGGAAGTAGTAGTTATTGAGCAGCAAATTGGCTGCAACGCGTTTTCCTGATGGTTCCCCGAAAAATCCATAAACAAGGGAAAGCACTCCGATAACTATCATTATGGCAAAAACCTGAATGGTCTTTTTCGACAATTTTAAAGTCAGATTATCCATCGTTTATTATGGTTTTAAAGTAATACCTTGTGCACCAGCATCCTGTAAAATGCTTTCAATCTCATTAACTTTCGCATCATCCTGGCCATCTGCATTAATAACCATAAGGAAACGGTCGTCGGTTATCCGCTCGTCGTGTATGACATTTTTCGCGCCTGGCCCCAGCTTGTTAAGAGCAAAGAATGCAATTACCATCGAAAAGGCTGCAAAAAGCACTGTCAGCTCAAAGGTAACAGGGATAAACGAAGGAACAGCAAAGAAGGGTTTACCTCCGAAGTTGATCGGGTAGGCTTTGGTAAAGACCCACGCCTGGAAAAGAAATCCAATGATTCCCCCGATGGCACCACCGGCAAATGCAATGCGTGACAGTCGTGACCTGCGTTGCCCCAGTACTTTATCGAGCCCGTGCACGGGGAATGGCGTTAATACGTCCAATACCTCCAGTCCTTTTGATTTGATTTGTCTGAGCCCTGCCAGCAGGTCCTCTTCGTCGAGATAATAGGCTGTGATATATTTATTCATGGTGGGCATGTTTTTTAACGTCACTCGATGATTTTAGAACACTTTTAACCTCAGCAATGGCAATAACGGGGAATACCCTAATAAACAAAAGGAACAGGGTAAAGAAGAGGCCCATGGTGCCAACATAGAGTCCTACTTCAACCAGGGTAGGCTGGTACATAGTCCAGCTCGATGGTAAAAAGTCGCGATGCAGTGAGGTCACAATAATTACAAAACGTTCGAACCACATACCGATATTCACGAAAATAGAGATAATAAAGGTAGCCCAGAGACTGGTCCTGATTTTCTTGAACCAGAAGAGCTGAGGTGTAATCACATTGCAGGTCATCATTATCCAGTATGCCCAGGCGTAAGGCCCGAAAGCACGGTTCATGAAGGCATACTGCTCAAATTCAACGCCTGAATACCAGGCCATGAAAAATTCCGTGATATAGGCGACGCCCACAACCGATCCGGTGAGGATAATGATTTTATTCATCGATTCGATGTGGTTGATGGTTATGTATTGCTCAAGGTTCAATGCTTTCCGGGTAATAATCAACAGAGTGAGAACCATGGCAAATCCGGAAAAAACCGCTCCGGAAACAAAATATGGCGGAAAGATGGTCGTATGCCATCCGGGGATTACTGAGGTGGCAAAGTCGAAACTTACGATGGTATGTACCGATAATACGAGGGGTGCGGCAAGACCTGCAAGAATCATACTTATTGTTTCGTGGCGTGACCAGTGTTTTGCTGATCCTGTCCAGCCAAAGCTCAGGAATCCATATATCGCTTTTTTAAATTTGCTTTTCAGTTTATCCCTCACTGTTCCGATATCGGGAATGAGACCCACATACCAAAAGACGAGTGAAACCAGGAAATAGGTAGTAAGGGCAAATACGTCCCATAAAAGAGGTGAGTTGAAGTTTACCCATAGGTCGCGGGTGTTCGGATAGGGAAAAATGAAATATCCCAGAAATATCCTGCCCATGTGAATCAATGGGAAGAATCCGGCACAGGCAATGGCGATCAGGGTCATGGCCTCAGCCGATCTGTTGATACTGGTTCTCCACTTTTGCCTGAACAGCAGCAGGATCGCTGAAATAAAGGTTCCGGCATGCCCGATACCTACCCACCAAACAAAGTTGGTAATGTCCCATGCCCATCCAATGGTTTTATTCGTTCCCCATGTGCCAATTCCATAAAATACGGTCATGAAAGTGGCCCATGCTCCAAACAGTGCGGCAGCAACCGCGATGGTAATACCAATGTACCAATATTTGGAAGGCTTCCCGGCCATAGGTGCGAGGATATCTTTGGTAACTTCGCTGTAGCTTTTGCCACCGAGTATAAGCGGCTCTCTGATTGGCGATATTTCCATTCTTATCGGGTTTTAGTTATACGGTTTTGTTTTTAACTTTGGTCAAATAGCCAACACTTGGCAATGTATGTAATTCTTCGAGGAGGTGGTAATTGCGCTCATCGGCATACATTTTTGAAACTTCGCTCTTCTTGTCGTTCAGGTTCCCGAAGATGATAGCTCCGGCCGGGCAAGCCTGTCCGCATGCAGGTTTTACTTCTCCGTCACCGAGGGTGCGGTTTTCGTTTTTGGCCGTTAGCTTCTTTTCCTGGATGCGTTGCACACAGAATGAGCATTTTTCGATCACCCCTTTGGCCCTTATCGTTACGTCGGGATTCAGTACCAGCCTGCGCAGGTCAGTTGTCATTTCAGCCGGATCATACCGGTTGCCCCTGATGGCATCGGCTCCTGTATAATCCCAGAAGTTAAAGCGGCGTACCTTATAAGGACAGTTGTTGTTGCAGTAGCGGGTGCCAATACAACGGTTGTAGGCCATCTGGTTAAGCCCTTCGTTGCTGTGGGTAGTGGCATTAACCGGGCAAACATTTTCGCAGGGGGCATTGTCGCAATGCTGGCACATAACGGGTTGGCGGACTACTTCCGGATTTTCCGGGCTGCCGGTGTAATACCGGTCAATGCGGATCCAGTGCATCTCCCTGGCCTTTATCACCTGCTCACGGCCGACCACCGGTACGTTGTTCTCTGCGGAGCAGGCCACCACGCAGGCATTGCAACCTGTACATAGATTCAGATCAATGGCCATGCCCCAGTGGAACCCGTCGAACTCAGCCTTTGGGTAGAGTGATTTCAGGTGTTCCTTTATCTGAAGGCGGACTTCATTGCCCGACTGTGGATCCTCAAGGTATTCCTCGAGAGAGGTTTCCCTTACAAGGGACCTTCCCTCCATGGAATGATGACTCTGGGTTCGTGCAATACTCTCTTTTCCTTTTAAAGGTTCCAGGGTGATGCCATCCGTCCAGTTTATTCTGTTTCCGTTTGTGGTTCTGAGCAGGGGAAACAAATTCAGGCCTACGCCATTCGCGGGAACCCCTGAACTGGAACGGCCATAGCCCAGGGCAACCGATACGGTCAGGTATTCCTGGCCCGGCTGGATTAAAACAGGCAGAGCCGGCAATCCGTTAATAGAAGCCAGTTGTTCCTCCTTTAGTTTCATTTCTTCAGCAAGCCTGGGTGAAACAGCAATATAATTGCCCCAGCAGGCTTTTGTAACCGGATCGGGAAGTTCCTGCAACCAGGGATTGTTTGCGTGTTTCCCCGTACCAACGCCTATGTTGGTATAGAGCTGAAGTTCCAGTTTGTCTGAAGTAATATTATCGACAGCGGCCAGTGCGTTATCTGATGCTGCCATGTCAAATGCAAAATTGGTTTTCTCCGTTTCTTCCGTTTCCAGTACGCCATCATGTATGATTCTCGTCCAGAATTCGGCAGATGACTTTTCGGAGGCGTTGGCAGGCAATGGTCTTTTCTCCCATTCCTGCTGCATGAAACTGAGATAATCAGATGGCTTTCCTGCCCAGGTCAACAGACTCTCCTGCGCCGACCGGGTTTTGAAAATTGGCCTGATAGCAGGTTGTGAAAACGAATAGTGGCCGGTTTTGACTTCAAAGTCATTCCATGATTCAAGAAAGTGGTGGTCGGGACATACAAACCTCGTGAGTGAGGAAGTTTCATCGCTTAATACAGAGAGGCTGATGGACAGAGCTGTTTTCTGCAGCCCATCAATGATTTTTTTATTGTCGGGGAAATCGTACACCGGATTTACATCATAGATAATCAGGCCATCCACCTTACCCTGGTTCAGTTCCTCAACGAAATTTTCCATCCTGGCATCGTCGGCGTGGCGTATTTTAAGATGTACACTGGTATCGATCGTTTTCCCGTAGTTGTCGAGCAGATGGTTGATGGCGTTTACCAGCAACTGTTCTTCTGTATCATTGCTCCCACTGACTACCAGAGATTTTCCCCTGTTTGCCATGAGCTCTGCAGCCAGTTTGGTTACATCAACGGGTGATGCCGGCAGGGAAGAGGCTTCGAGTCCCGTCAGCTTGCGGATTTCGTTCAGCAAATGGGCGGCAACCAGTTTTTGCTGCGAAGGCCTTATTTGAATCCTTTTGTCGGCATTGGAACCGGTAATTGACATACCTCCCTCGAAATGGATGTGACGCGACACTGTTCGTCTCTCTTCTGTCAGCTTACGGGTTTTGGCATATTGCCGGGTATACTCCACAGGTGAAATCCAGGATCCCAGAAAGTCGGCATCAAGGCTCACGATAATCTCCGCATTGTCGAACCGGTAGGAGGGAATAAACGGCTGTCCGAAGCTGACATTGTTGGCTTTCAGCATGCCTGAAGCCGAATAAACGTCGTATTCAACATGTTCTGCACCCGGGAACTTTGCCATAAACTCCGATATGGCTCTTTTTGTCGATGGACTGATGATTGTATTGCTGAGTAAAACTATTTTGCCCTGTTTTTCGCTGATGGCATTGAGTTGCCCGATAATCAATTCGTCGGCTTGCTCCCAGGTGGTAGCTTGTCCGCTGGCAACCGGCGCTTTGTAACGGCTGTTGTCATAGAGGTTGAGGACAGATGCCTGGGCACGTGCGTTGGTTCCGCCACCGGTAATTGAAGAGAGCGTGTTGCCCTCAACTTTTATGGGTCTACCGTCACGTACCTTTACGATAATACTGCAATAATCGATACCGTCAAAAAAACTGGATGCATAATAATTGGCTTCCCCGGGGATAATTCCCTCTGGTTGAACCAGATAGGGTATAGCTTTGTGAACGGGTTGCTTGCAGCTCACTGTGATGGCTGCGGATGCTATTGTAAAACCAAAAACTTTCAGAAAATCCCGCCGCGATGAAGCCGGCGAAGTTTTCAATTCCTGCTGCATTTTCAGGATAGATTCTTTGTCGCCTGCATTTGCCTCCCCCTGTCCGACCGAGCGGTCTATGGTGAGTTCCTCAAGGCTTTTATAATACATTTTTTCCATCAGGATTATAATCTTATGGAGTTGATTAATAATGACATTTCATGCAATCCTCGCCGCCGA
>CAYMXK010000168.1:0-9661 GCA_964393915.1 uncultured Prolixibacteraceae bacterium | reverse complement strand
ATTGGCGGGAGCCACATTACCTGTCAGCTCTATAATCTCCCCAATAATCAACTTGTGCCCGGAACAAAGGTTAGAAAACAGGTGAACAGTCACGCTTCTGCTACAGAAATCCTCGATAGCTGGGCCAGGGCCATCAGGCAAACTGCCCTCAGCCACTGCCTGGAAGAACTGGCAGGCATTGGCTTTGCCATGCCAGGTCCGTTTGATTATCCCGGAGGAGTGGCCTGGTTTAAGGACGTTGAGAAGTTTGATAGCCTCTATGGAGTGAATGTCAGGGAGGAAATTCTGCAACGGCTTGATCTGCCTTCAGATTTCCCGGTTCGCTTTCTGAACGATGCTGCCTGTTTCGCCATCGGAGAGTCATTTCAGGGTGAAGCAGCTCACCATCAACGTGTGTTGGCGATCACCCTCGGGACCGGCTTTGGAACTACCTTTATCGATAACCACCTTCCTGTGGCAGGAAAATATGGCATCCCGGAGGATGGATTCCTGTACCGCGTTCCGTTTGGCAGCTCGGTAGCCGACGACCATTTCTCTACCCGGTGGTTCCTGAAAGAGTATGAAAGCCTTACCGGTTTCAGGGCAGATGGGGTTAAGGAGTTGTCCGGCAAGGCCGCAAGCGATCCTGATGTGGCCAAACTTTTTTCCACATTTGGTGCCAATCTGGGCTCCTTCCTGGCTCCCTGGCTGAGCCGGTTCAATGCCGGTTGCCTCGTTACCGGAGGCAATATTTCAGCAACCTTTCCTCTTTTCAGCCGGGAATTGCTGGCTGCATTGGATCATGCCGGCTTGACCACAGCGGTGGTTGTCTCCACCCTTCAGGAGGATGCTGCCCTCGCCGGAAGCGCCAGCCTTTGCAGCAATTCGTTTTACTCAGGTCTGTTGGATCCAAAACTTTAACGGACGGGTTCCTGCCTGGACGAATATCAGGGAGTACCCTTTAATTCTGAATATTTTGAAAATAAAGTCCAATCTGATAAAATGCCACCAAGGCACCAAGGCACCAAGAATTCACCAAGTTTATTCAATGATATTCAATGCTTTGTGCCACTTGGTGCCTTGGTGGCAGGGAAAGGCTAACCGGAGTAGACTCTGTTGTAAAGTTTTTTAGTATTATGTCTTCGTAATCATATCTGAAAAAAATGGATACACGTAAAATTTCTCTCTTTATCGTTACCCCGGTTCTGTTCTCCTTTTTCGTGATGAGCTTTTGCGACCTTGTGGGTATCGGCGTCGACAACGCCAAAGCTGATTTTCAATTGAGCAATACCCTTGCACAATTAATCCCCATGGCCGTATTTGTATGGTTTTTTGTGCTGTCGGTTCCCATTGGCATACTTCAGGACCGGATCGGAAAACGAAACATGGTCAACATCGGCATGTTCATAACAGCTTTAGGATTGTTCCTTCCCTTCATATTTTACACTTTCGCCACACTGCTCACCGGTTTTGTCTTCCTGGGCATCGGCAACACCATCATTCAGGTATCTGCCAATCCTTTGCTCATCGATGTGGTTCCTTCCTCCCGCCGGCCAAGCTACCTGAGCTTCGCCCAGTTTGTGAAGGCCGTAGGTTCCATGGCCGCCCCATACCTGGCCACTTTTTTCGCCGTAAGGTTTGGTGACTGGAAACTTGTACTGCTCGTTTTCGGAGGTTTCTCGCTCCTGTCGATGGTGTGGCTGCACTTAACCCCTGTCAGGGAGACCATTTCTACCGGACCAAAGGCCAGTTTTTCTACATCGCTGCAGTTGCTGAAGGTGCCTTTTATCGTGCTGATGGTGCTGGCTATCTTTTTTCTCGTGGGAATCGATGTCGGAATCAACTCATCCTCAGGCCAGTTCCTGATGGACAAGCTGGGCATGGACCCCGAGCCGGCCAAGCAAGGGCGCAGCCTCTACTTTTTCGGAAAGATGCTGGGTACCTTCCTGGGTGCGTTGCTCTTAACCCGGATAGCCTCCGGGAAATTTCTGCTTTACTCTGCATTGGCGACACTGATTACTATCCTGGTTTTTATCTGGGCGCCCACTGCTGCTATCGCCCTTACCCTGATGTTTCTCATGGGAATGGCGTCATCCAATATTTTCCCGTTGATTTTTTCCCTCACAGCCGGTAAGTATGTCACCCGCGCCAACGAAATTTCCGGCCTTATGATCATGGCTGTGTCGGGCGGTGCATTTATCCCGCCCATTGTGGGCCAGATTTCCGACCTGGGAGGTATAACCGCCGGGATGTATGTATTTGTGGCCTGTGCTGCTTACCTGGTTTTTGTGGCGATATATAACATATCGAAAGATTCTGATAATAAGTAATATATATATATTAATGTCCTTTAGTTAATGACTATAAACTGACTTAAAAACAAATGAAAACTTTACCACGAAGGGCACCAAGTATCTCGCAAAGCACACAAAGTAATGTATATGAGGACTTTATATTTGTGATCCTTTGTGCTCACTTTGTGGTCTTTGTGGTTAAGAGTAGGTTGAAAATCATGAATCATTCTTAACTAAACGACAATGAGTAATATATATTAATGTCAGTAGTTTTTATGGTTGATAAACGGAAAGTTAATGAATAAAATGATGAATATTGAGAAGAATAATTTTAGAAAAACGGCTCAGTACCTGATGCCTTTCATGAAGCCGGAAACCAGTCCCGGGCATTACGATATCTATCCCGCCCATCCCCTGGGTGATGACAAAATCTACTCCGGTACCGCTCAACTGGCCGATGAGATGGCCGGACATCCAACTGTGGTTATTGATGGTTACCAGGGTGTGTTTTTCGATGAGTTAAGACAACAGCTTCAGCTTAGTTTTGATGAGATGGGGATTTCTGTCAACTGGATCGATGTGTCTGATGCCCTTAAACCGGAAAGCGATATCGAAAAGACGATCGCTCCCTTTCTCGGAGGCGATGACCCCCTGTTCGGTTTCCGCACGACCCTGGAGCTGTCAGATTTTTTTGATAGGGAGAGACTTCTTTCGTTCTCCCCGGACCCCGCTTCCGACCTGAATATTGTTTATGGTACGGGAGCATCCCTTACCGGGATCAGCGGCCTGCTGGTCTATATCGACCTGCCTAAAAATGAGTTGCAGTTCAGGGCACGCGCCAGGTCGGTTACCAACCTGGGAGCCGGCGTCGCCGGTGAGATCAAGCCCATGTACAAGCGATTCTACTTCGTCGATTGGGTAGTCCTCAACCGGCATAAACAACAGTTGCTTCCCCTTATTGACATCATTGCCGACGGACAGAGGCCAGCTCAGGTTACCTGGGCGAAGGGGGATGATCTCCGCAGCGGACTGCACCGGCTGAGCAGGAATGTATTCAGGGTGCGGCCCTGGTTTGAGCCGGGTGCCTGGGGCGGGCAATGGTGCCTGCAGCACATCGGCGGATTGAACAATGAGGTGCCCAACTATGCCTGGTCGTTCGAGCTGATTGTCCCCGAAAACGGACTGCTCTTCGAGAGTTCGGGTTTACTGCTTGAAGTTTCCTTTGATTCCCTGATGTTTCTCGAAGCGAAGGCTGTTTTGGGCGATGCCTTTTCACGTTTCGGGGTGGATTTTCCCATCCGGTTCGATTTTCTGGATACCATCGGCGGAGGGAATCTCTCCGTGCAATGCCACCCGATGCCCGAATACACCAAAAAGCATTTCAACGAAAACTTCACCCAGGAGGAGACCTATTATATCCTTGATGCCACAGAAGAGGCGGTGGTTTACCTTGGATTTCAGGACGACATCAACCCTGCGGATTTTGAAAGGGAGTTGAACGAAAGCTTTCTGAACAACCGTGAGGCAGACATTGAAAAATATGTGAGGAAGCTTCCGGCGGAAAAGCATGGCCTGTACCTTATCCCGCCAGGAACTGTTCACGGTTCCGGAAAAGGGAATATGGTACTCGAAATCAGCTCTACTCCCTATATTTTTACGTTTAAGATGTATGACTGGCTTCGCCCCGACCTGGATGGAAAACCCCGGACCCTGAATATTGACAGGGCCATGGAGAATCTCCGGTTTGAGCGCAAGGGCGACTATGTGGACAAAAAGCTCGTTTCGCATCCGGCTTTGATCGGTGAAGGTTACGGTTGGCAACTCTACCACCTGCCAACACATGAAAATCATTTTTACGATGTTCATCGTATTCATCTCTCATCGTCAGTGGAGGTCGAGACAGATGGCAAGTGCCATGTTTTAAGCCTGGTGGAAGGAGAATCCGTGAGGGTTGAAACTTCCGGCGGTGAAACCATGCGTTTCAGTTACGCGGAGACATTCGTGGTACCCGCTGCGGCGCAGTCCTACAAAATAGTTAATGAGGGAGATGGCGTGGCCATGCTGGTAAAAGCCTTTGTAAAGCAGAATGAATAAATTCACATAATTTTAAATATATTGAGCCTGCTCCGAAAAGCATTTTTTTGCCACCAAGGCACCAAGGCACTAAGTGGCACAAAGTATTTAATATCATTTGAATAATCTTGGTGAATCCTTGGTGTCTTGGTGCCTTGGTGGCAGTAAAGATTTTTATTTTTTGGAGAGGACTCAATAAAAAAAACAAAAGATATGAAAACCATTATTTCCATTTTACTGCTGAATTTCTTAGTAACAACACTTACCGCTCAGCAGACCCTTCCCCAAAATACCATGATCATAAATGGTTTTGCAGAGAAGGTGTCGGGTACCGATTTCAGCTACCACTCCTCAATAAACTTCGCCAAAGAGTGCCTGTTGATCAGGGCCACCGACGGTAAATCCCTCATGGAATGGAAAACCGATCCATTGCCTGCAAAATTGGATAAGAACAGTGCCACCTTTGTGTGGCTGGCCGGTGTGGGCTCCTCCCCCGGCAAGGCCAGTTTCGACCTGTTTATCAACGGGACGAGGAAATTCACCTTCTGGGCGGATGGCTCCGACCAATGGGTCCTAACCGCGGATGATGGTTCCACGCTCTCTTTTCAAAAGGATATGGTCGACCAGCACGGTGACAGGTTTGGCTTTATGTTCCTCACCATCCCTGCGGAACAGCTTAAACCCGGAGAGGCGCTGTCCCTGCAGGTCAGGGGTAACAACTTCGCCAAATCCTCCTGGTATATGACCTTCCGTTTTCCCTTGAAAAGCGGGCTTAACTTTAATGCTCTACCCGCGATCACCGCGAAGGATGGGAAACAACATCAGCTGGGGATGGCAGGAATTCTCCATTTTGGACAGCCAGCCAATGCAAAGATCTTCTTTGGACGTGAACTGGTAAAGGAAACCCGCGTCGATTTTGGCTACAATTCCGTGAAAGTTGACCTTCCGCGGGTTGACAGGAATACCACCCTGAATTACCGGCTGGAGGTGGGTGACCAGTCCTGGACGGGTAAGCTGGATCTCAGGCCGGTGCGCAACTGGCGGGTAAACTTTGTGCAGCATACGCACACCGATATTGGATATACCCGCTCACAAACCGAAATCCTCGGCGAACACCTGCGATTTATCGACTATGCCCTCGACTATTGTGACATTACAGACAGCTATCCGGATGAGGCAAAATTCCGGTGGACTTGCGAGGCTTCCTGGGCAGTGGATGAGTACCTGCGAAGCCGTCCGGAAGGACAGGTCGAACGCCTGCTCCAGCGGGTGCGTGAAGGCAGGATCGAAATCACCGGCATGTACTTCAACTTCGATGAGCTCCCCGATGAACAGATTCTGGCTGCATCGCTTCAGCCGCTGAGGCGCTTCCGGGAGTATGGACTGGAGGTGAAAACGGCCATGCAGAATGACGTGAATGGCATCGGATGGAGTCTCAATAATTTTTACCACGACATGGGCATAAAATATCTCAATATGGGAACCCATGGCCACCGGGCACTGATCTGCTTCGACAAGCCCACCCTTTTCTGGTGGGAATCGCCCTCCGGGAAGCGGATGCTGGCCTACCGCGGCGAACACTATATGACCGGCAATACTCTCTTCCGGATCCATGCCGGCGACTACGACCGTTTCAGGGAAGAGCTGCTCACCTACCTGGCCGACCTCGAAAACAAAGGATACGAATACGACCTCATATCGATACAGCATTCGGGTTATCTCACTGACAATGCCCCGCCCTCTACCCATGCCTGCGATATGATCAGCCGGTGGAACCGGGAATTTACGTGGCCAAAACTGAAAACGGCTTCTGCCACTCAGTTTTTTATGGAGATGGAGCAGAAGCATGGAGACAGCTTTGAGGTGATTCGTGGGGCATGGCCCGACTGGTGGACGGATGGATTTGGGGCATCGGCACGTGAGGTGGCGGCAACACGGATGGCACAGAGCGACCTGATTGCCAATACGGCCGGACTGACCATGGCGGCTATGCAGGGCGCCAGATTGCCCGCGAAGATCAATGACCGCATTGAGGCGGCCAACTCGGCACTCCTCTTCTATACAGAGCACACGGTGGGCTACCACAACAGCGTGCGCGAGCCGTTTCATAAGAATACCAAAGAACAGCGCGCCCTTAAAGAATCCTATGCATGGGAGGCAGGCCGCAGGGCAAAGATGCTGGGTGAAGAGGCTATGGGGCTGCTTCAAAGCTATGTAGCCCGTGAAGAGGAACCCTCCCTGGTAGTCTACAACACCCTCAACTGGAACCGATCCGGACTCTTTACAGTGTACGTTGACCATCAGATTATTCCCCGTTACACCGCATTCAGCATTGTCGATCAGCAGGGAAATCAGGTAAAGGCCCAGCCGGTGGAACACCATTCAGACGGGACATACTGGGCTGTTTGGGTGGATGATGTCCCTGCCTTCGGTTTCAGGAAGTATGTGATAAAAACCGGTGAGAAGAGTCCGGAACAAGGTCCCGCAAGGGACAATGTTTCCAGGGACGTACTGGAAAACCAATGGTACCGTGTAACTGTCGATACCCTCCGTGGTGCGGTATCGGGTATCTTTGACAAAGAACTGAACCTTGAACTTGTTGACCAGGAGGCAGAATGGAAACATGGGGAGTTCATTTATGAATTGCTGGGTAACCGTGATCAGCTGGAATCTTTCAAGCTGGACAACTACCACCGTGAGCCCCTCGAAAAAGTGTGGTTCGACGGGTATACGGAAGGGGAGGTGTGGAATACCATCCGGTTCAGGGGCAACACGCGCGCAGCAAACAGTGATGGCTCCTTTGAGCTGGAAATAAGGCTCTTCAATACAACTAAGCGCATAGATCTGGCCTATGCCATTGAAAAGAGAATGGTTACTGATCCGGAAGCGATTTACATTTCCTTTCCCCTGAAGCTCGACAATGGTCAGCTCGCCTTCGATGTGCAGGGTGGCGAGGTAAGGGCTGGTATCGATCAGATTCCCGGTTCCTCCAACGACTGGAACACGGTACAGAATTACGCCCGGCTTTCAAATGGCGCCGCTCAGATTATGCTCAGCTCACCCGGAATCCCTTTGATGCAGTTCGGAGGGATCAATACCGGCCGGTTCGAAGCTGGCGCAACTCCAACAACTACCCATATGTATGGCTGGCCTATGAACAATTACTGGACAACCAACTTCAACGCCGAACAGCATGGCGGAATCAACTGGGTGTACACGTTAACCAGCATGGCAGGAAACGGGTCAGATGAAGCCAGTCGCTTCGGATGGGGCAACCGCACACCTTTCCTTACCAGGGTGCTGCCCGGCTCCGGGCCAGGCGACGCAGGCTGGCAGAAATCATTTATACAGAACTGGCCCGAAAACCTCCTGCTGGTCAGTGCCCTTCCTGCAGAAGATGGAAAATCATCCATCTTCCATGTTAGGGAGATAGCCGGCAGGGAAGGTGATTTTAACATCACCAGTGGCTTAAACGGGAGTAAGTTGAAGTTCATGCAGGTAGATGCAACAGGATTGCCTGTTCAGAATGGCAACACCAGAATATTACCGCTGGAGACAAAATTTTTCAGGGTGGAATTTTAATATAGGGTATTATAACCGGCCATCTGCCCAATCAGGCAACCAGGTAGTGTTTCCTATCAGGAAAGGCTTAACTGCTATGCCTTTACTCTGGGTAAGCAGGCATAGGAAGTAAGGTGAGCCTACTCCGAAAAGCCATTCCAATAATACTCAAAGCCCTGGAGAATTCCCAAGTATAATCAACAGATATTCAATACTTAGTGAAACTTGGTGTCTTTGTGCCTTGGTGGCAGAAGGAAAACTCATTTACCGGGAAAAAAGCGCCGCATAACCAGTACACCGATAAATCCCAGAATTCTGCCAGTCCAACCCGTATTTCCTTTAACAAACGAATGAACGACCTCACCTGCCAATTTTCTGGGTGACAGTGAACCTACCGCTCTTTTAAGGTGAAGAAATGCTTTCTGGTAATGAATCTCCCTTTCCAGTTTTATGATCGCAAGAGCATCTTCTATTTCTGCGTAGGATGAATATATTTTATTATCCATAGTTTAATCATTAAAAAAGATTTCGGAAAATTTCCTGAGAATGGGGCCGTCCACGATTTTGTCTTTCAGCAGGATGAGTATCAGCAGGATAAGCAAATAAATTCCACCAACGATCAAAAATCCCAGAGCGTTACTGGCGAGTGCCTGGCCAATGGCAAGAGCTGCAGCGACTGATCCAAAGAGAAAAACCATGGTAATACAGAGAACAATCAATACTGCCTTTATAGCCATGGTGGTCGATTTCATCGCAATTTTGAACCCCCATAGTTTATAATAGGCGAATGTGCTTTCGACATATGCCCTGGTTTCCTCCTGGACCATCTCCGACTGGTTTTTTAATTCATTAAATGCCATAGGTTATTTATGGTATTTAGCGTTTTTTTCTTTTAGTATTACCAGTTGTTTTTCCAGAAATTCAATGGCCTCTTCTGCTTTGTAACTTCCTGATGATACAAGATTTTCGATACTGCTTTCCAAATCTTCCTTCATATGTTCACCCTTATTTTTTAACAGCGTGATCACCTCATTGAATTTGTGAACAATTTCGTCTTTCGACTCATCATATCCGGTTTTAATTTTGGCTCTCGTGACTGATCCCTTCTCGGGTGCAAACAAGATTCCAATACCTGCTCCAACCAATGCTCCGGTGAGCAACGCAATAATCGTATTACCTGTGTTGTTTTCCATTGTACATAATATTTAATTGTTTATATGCTATAAGTTACAATAATTTATCAAGCGAAGCAAATGTGAATATGAAATTATGGAAATAAAATCATGGTATTATCTGTTATATAGCAATTTAATAAACTGAAATATAGCGTGATAGACTATTGTATTATGAAATATGGATAATTTTCAATTTCAATGGTTTTCACAGGCATGAAGGACTTTTGTTAGCCTGAAAATACCATCACTAAAAGTATGTCAGGTATATAATTTGACCGGTATTTGGCGTTTTTTTGACAAAATATTTAACAATATAATATGGTTTTTGCAATCTGATTCTTTTATTAAATGTCCATTTAACCGCAAGGACGCAAGGAGAAAGCGCAATGAACGCAAAGAAGTACAGTTAATTCAAACCGTATAAAAGTTTAGTAAACCTATAGCGACCTTTGCGTAGGCCTTTGCGGTTAAAAATTATGCAAAAAAAATGGCAGCCGCAGAAGTCTGCAGCTGCCCTGATGGTAGAGTCCACACTCAGGTTGATTGATTTGTGTATAAACTTGGTGAATCCTTTGTGTC
>CAYMXK010000167.1:0-9692 GCA_964393915.1 uncultured Prolixibacteraceae bacterium | reverse complement strand
AGATTATCTGTCGGATATCGGCAATCCTTTGGTTTAGCTGTCTGATCACGGTTTGTGAATACACGCTGCCAGCCTTGATGCTGTTTTCTTTCATATACATGGCCAGTTCCGCTTCCCGTTCTACATGATCTTCATTTTCGACCATGAATAGCGAGAAGGTGTCGATGTCGCGGTATGGATTCCCGATCTCCCTGTTCAACGTCATTCTCCCGGTCAGTTCCCGTAATGGAGGTTCCTCCACCCGTGAAATGGTCCTGCCGCCGGTGGTTGCATATACCAGCACGAATGTCCCTCCACGGTGTACCCCGGCTTTATGTTCCAGTCCGGGATGCTGCTGTGCAAATCGGGCAAAGGCGAGATTCTGAAGTATGGTAGCTTTTCGCTTTTCTATTTCCTTGAGAATCACGTCCAGTTTTTCACTCCCACAGCAGATCGCCGGGAGTCTGCCAAGGATCTCAAGATACCGGTTTTCATAACCTGTCTGGGATTTTGCCGATTTGAAGTAGCTTTCAAGCCGGGTTTGCATGACTTTCAGCCTCCGGCAGAAAAGCTGTGCAATTTTCTGGTAATCCAAAATCAGTTTGCCTGAGATGTCCTTTACCGACTCAGGAATAAACCGCTGGATCTGATCTAGAAAGCCGATGATCTGCATCGGGTATTCAAATACCACATATCGCTGATCTTCAGTTAGTTTTGTGTATTGCTGGTCGGTCTGCACAAAAGACCGGGCCTTTTCCATAAACTCCTCAACGTTTGATGCGCTGGATTCCATCGCTTGCATGTAGTATTTCCCGAGGGATTCCGGACTGGTTTCAATCTCAGTTTTAACCAACTGGTTCAGTTTGAAATAGATATCGGTACGGTCGCAGAATGCGGTAATTTTCGGTTTGGTGAATGTTGCTTCGGCAGCCAAACCGGCAACCATGGTTTCTGGTGCTGCGGTAATGTCAGGCATCACCCTCCGGTAAGCCATACCGGTGTATGGCATCTCAATGAGCTCCATTTCTTTGGCAACAAGTGCCTCGCTGATGATCCACTTGTTGGCACCTTCCAGAGCAATATTTTGGATCAGGCTGATGTGTGGTTTTTCGGCCTGGAGAGTAAATCCGGAGAGAAACTTTGTGGCATCGCCTATTAAGCATTTCATTTCTGCCTGAAAGGCCCTCAGCATGGTGTTCAGGTCCTCGAACTGGCAGGCATAGTCGTCGAGATTAATATCGCTGAGTTTTACATCTCCCAGCCTGACGGCCACCACGTCAACCGGGATGCCTTTCTCGTCCCTGATTTTAGTGATCTGCGTCAATGCGGTTTTGTAGTCCTTGCCCATATGTCCCTCGATCCGGAAGAAGTTGTATCCGTCGATGTTCCTGTCGAGAGGATCTCCGCTGGTTTTATTGCCATAGGAGAGGTTGTGGTTTTCCCTGCCTTGTCGTTTCAATTTATGGTTCCAGTCGGGGGAAATTTTCCCGAACGGCTGGTAGTAATAGGGTATGGTCCGGTTGCCGAGTGGCTGGTCGTAATCCTTCGAGGGGGTGATTGCTGTGACTTCCGCCGTATTGGGGCTATAAGTGGTTATCATGGTGATGAGGCGGTTTATCATTGTAATCGCCTGGCAAACCTGCCCGTAGTGATCCGAAGTGGCTGGTGAAGGATAGAACCTATGCCGGTATGGTTGCGCAGAGGTCTTCCCTTTGTAATCCGGAGCTCCCAGCATGATATGCTTGGGGAAGGAATACAGGTCGGGCAGGCATTCCAGGGCCACGCTGCAGAGCATATCCCTGAGTTCATTGTATGCCGCGATGATATCCTTGTAAAAATCATAGACGTACTGGTAGGGTAACTGTGTAACCTTCACCGTCAGAATGGTCTTCAGGCTATTAACTGCATCCTCGGTTTTGAGTGTCCCCTCCCTGTCGAGGACAAACCTGAAGGTGCGGTAGAGTAGGGAGATTGCCTCGCACAACTCCTCGCTGCCCTTTTTTACCGTTGTGCAGTATGCCCCGGCCAGGGTCGAATGGGTCAGGGTTACGGCATTATTCAGGATTACTCTTCGGGCAGCGACCACCGGCAATTTTGCGAATTCCATTTCGGCAGCATGATACTTGTTGAAAATGGAATCACCGATGGTTTCGCCCTCTTCCTTCCGGATGATCTGGTCCATATCACTGCGCGAAAGTGCCAATATCCTTGGCCGGGCAACCTGACGGCTTCCGAGATTATCGCAGTTTGTGGGGGTACACTTTTCGGGTTTCCGGGAAAAATATTCCAGGTAAAGAAGTGCCACCCAATTCGGAATTTTGGCGGCCAGCTCACTGATGCCGAACACTTTGGCGTTGGTGTTTTTAACCAGCTCATCGCGCTGATCACTGGTCAGCAGTTCCAGCAGGGTTACCATCTTTTCCCTGCCTCCCGACTGGAAGTAGAACGGATCATACTTGCATTCGTCGGGCGCTTTATATTCCGTGAAATATTTATAAGTGGTATTTTCCAGCCTGATCAGGTCACCGTCGGTGGTCACCGCTACTCCGGCGGATAACCGTACTTCCTGATTATTGGATTTTACATTCAACCCGCACACTATGCCCACCCCGATGAGGCAGGTTCGTGTCAGGCGGTTCTGGTCTTCAAAGAAATCGATGATTTCATTCAACTGTACCTCTGTGAGTACCTGGTCTTTGATGAACCGGCTGTATTCGAGGTTTACAGGGTCGAGCTGAAGTTTCTGACTGGTTGCCATATTGCCTGTTTTTTGATTTGTATTTCTGACTGTTTATTCTGGTTTTGAGCTGCCTTCAAGCGAACCCAGGGCGGAGGATCCCAGTATTACGGGGTTTTTCTCCGGAGTATCATCATCACAATCGGCGAGCTGTCCCTCTTCATAGATGGTGAAAAGATTTTCCAGTTCCGACTTGAGTCTGGTCAGTATTTCGTCATCTGCCTGTTGTTTGCTGTCTGCTGCGGCGTGCCTTGCGGTCAGCCATTCCTGCCATGCTGTTTCAAATTTTGCCATATGCTCTTCATTGACGAAGCATATCCTGGGCAGTACATGCGCCGGCATTTCCATCCTGATCATCCGTTCGGCAAACCGGCGAAAATGTTTGTTGCGGAGCCGCATGCTGTATCCCGGCAGTACAACGGTAACTCTGAAGGAGTAGGGGTCGAGGGGAGGGCAGTAGTGGCCGTTTGGCTCAATGCAAACAGGGAAGAAGAGGTTGTATTTTTCAGTAGGGATATCAAACGCGGGACGGAGCAGCATATGCTCAACAACGTACATGCCCTCGAGCCTGAATTCGGTCTGAAAGTATTTGGTGAGTAAGGAAATGCCATCGATGATCCCGGGGGTGGAATCTGCATCGAATTCACCGACTGTATCTGTGAATAAACCTGTTTTTTGCTTTTTTGAGTCGAACAGTGCAAGGTTGACTTTCCCGGGTTCTGCTGCCGGTTCAACGGCGTAGTTCTCTGCCTCTGCAGCCAGCAGGCTTGCCAGACCGAGCTCTTCGAACGCGTCGGCACGCCTGGTGAACGACCGGTTCACGCTGTTAAGGATGACCTCTGTTCCCTGAAGAATCTGCCAGCCGTAACCCTGCACTTCGGTGGGCACGCCTTTAATGACCACGGGTACTTTTTGAGTCTCAATTACCTTATAGGGCATACCCGACAGGGGCAATCTACTGTAATGGTTAAACCCAAGCATCCTGGAAACGCGCATTTCCACCCCGGGGACATTGTCGGGTTGTATGGTCAGGGGATTATAATAATCAAGGCCACTTCCCCTGAGGGTACTGAGCCTGTCGTATTCATCAAGAAAGTTTATTTTGTGCCGGATGATGCTCCTGGCTGCATCGCCTTCATAGATCCGGTGCATCAGGAAAACATATTCGCTGAACTGTTCCGAGAACCTGGCCATCAGGTGATCAAGGAAACGGTTCTTTCTTTCGGTGTAGTTGTCAAGCCCGGTTTTCGACAAGATGTGCCCGATTTCCTGTTCCCAGTTGGCATGTTGGGTAAAAATCTCCCCGGCGCCGGAAAGACTCCTGACAGCATTGGGAAAATAGGTTTTCGGCAGGCTGTTGTCTGCAGAGAATAGCCTGCCCACATTGGCCAGTTGTGCGAAATAGTTGGCCAGCACCTGATCGAAGAAGAGGAGGTAGGCTTTCAGTTGACGGGCCTGCGCTTTTCTTTGCGGGGTGGCAGATTCCGGTAAACCGGCCGGTCCTGTCCCATAGGTCTCGGGCAGGTGGTTCTGCATAGTGTGATAGGACCCGATATCCCGGAACTTTCCTTCCGGAATCGGGATATCTTCTGTATGTTCAGCTTCTGTTTTTTTTGTTTCTGCCAATCTAAATTCGCTGAGTCTTGTTTCGGCTTCTGCGGTTTTTAATTCAATGGGGATCAGGTCCTTCCAGAAGTTAAGAACGGAATTTTCCGAGCAGAATACCGGTTTGTGACCATGTGCAATACAGACATTCCAGCGGTCGGGACTTACCGCATTTCTAACCTCATCAAAGTTTTGGTCACATCCGCAGGAGCCGAACTCAATAGATTTCACCATTTTAACGCCCTCGGTCTCCATGATTATCCGGATCAGGTCACTCAATCTTACTTCGGTGCGGAGTTCGCTTTGTGCGAGTTCCTCCGGTTTGATAAATCCCTTTTTGGAGAATGGCTCACCTTCAGTGCGGTAAGCGTAACTTTCCGTGAAACTGAAAACCGGCCCTTCGAAAATCTGGTCGGTGGTATACCCAGATTCCTGCATCTCCTGAAGGCTGTAAAACCGGACAGGCGCAGAAAGGTAACGGTCAATGTTCATCACGATGCGCGCCCAAACCATTTCGGGATCGGCCATAGGCTCAATTTCAATATCCCCGCAGACGACAATCCCCTGCTGAGGTACTTCCATTACCCGGTCGAGGTCTTCACATAGGTTTCTGTACCGGTGGTATACTTCTCTTACTTTGCTGTAAAGGGCCTGTTTACGGCCTTCTTCAATTAACTCCTGTTCGGCCTTCGCCATTTTCCGGTCTTCCGGGGTCAACAGCTCTTCCGGGTCAAAATCGACCAGTATGTTGTTCAGTCCCTTGAGCCCGAACTCCAGTTCAATTTCCGGATCAATGGATTCATTCTCCTTTTTGTAACGCAGTTCCGGCTTGGCGGCCACACTTGTTTCGGCAAATTTTGCCACCACATTCCTTGATGACGGCAATATCCAGGCGTTTCTGACGCCTTTAATTCTAACCAGCAACTGCCGGTAGTCGGCACCTGTCACAGGATTGGACGGCAATATTTTAATGGCCGACAGGAACTGTTTGTGCATCTGCCATTTGTTGTTTTCAGGACTGGCCAGAATATCCTTCACCGGCATCGAAATCCTGTACTCCAGGTCTGTTATGGTATAGCAGAGCAGTTCGAGCACCGTGACTCCTGGGTCATGAATATTATAGTCGGTCCATAGTTTCCCCGCCAGCCTTTCGATGTATTTCAGGCCTTCTGACCGAAGAAAATCAAACGGTTTGCCCAGTTCGGCACTTACCTCCTTAGGTATGGGTTTTTCATTCATAGCATACCAGTTCTTTATCAATTAACTCTATTCCGTGGATTCTGTCGGAAACCAGTATGGTGCGCGCGTCCGACGCATTGATTGATGCACAGTCATCCACGTTGGTGTCTGTTTCCCCTTTCCGGTGGTACATTTTTACCCGGGATATGAAATCCACGTAAGGACGCTGCTCGATGAACAGGATCAGAGCGCTCTTATAAACAGTACCACCGAACCGCATGGCGGAAATTTGTCCGTATGCCCAGGGTGACAAATGCCTGATCAGGTCATCATTCAGGATAGTCCGGTAAAGATTGGGGTCATACCCTTCATGGAATTTCACCATGAAGCTCAGGTGTATGGTTTCATAGCCCGGATTCACCGCCCTGCAGTCTGCATGGAGATTATTCAGGCTCCGGATGCGGGTATTGATCTCCCGGAGCAGGTTCTGGCTGGCCCGGGGGTGCAGGGGATCGTAACTGTTCCGGTTCCGGATGTCGGGGACTATGATCAGGGTCACGTCGCCGGGCGACAACTCGCTGTAATCTTCCGTGCCCTGCCGGTTGTGCGACCGCGTATGGTTCAGGCATTTTACTTTATACACTTCCGGAAAATGCTGCAGGACAGTCCGCTCATAATCCCATACAGTGATGGCCCGCTGCTTGTGCCTGAGTCTTTCACTGACCCGTATGTAGAAGGCCTGGTCGGATTCTGCCGGTGTCCCTCCAAAGGAGGCATAAGGCTGCTGTATTTTTTTTACAGTTCCCGGCTTGTCGGTCATTTTGGATATCGACCCTGCCGGAAGTGCTGTCTCAAGGTGAGAAAGTTCATTGTGCTCATTGGTGAATATTACTTCGGCTGCCTGGGCAAAAACCCCGATGATCCTGCATACCGATGTGTGCTTTAGTCCTTTGGGCAGGGTAGCCCTCAGCCAGGTCAGCTGGTCGCCGAAGCGGGTGTTTTTTCCCTGGATCACCGGCGGAATCTGAAGTTTCAGGATGCCGGGCCGCAGTAGATTGCCCGTCTGGTCGTTAAGCAGGTAATTGCTGTTCAGCGGTTTCCATTCGTTATTGACCAGCATGCTCCACAAAACCTGTTCGTGAAGTTCGAATGTCGGGGCCAGAGGGTCTTCGCTGCCTTCGGCAACCTGGACAAGCAGGTTGATGACCGAATCGGGCCTGGCGTTCGCCAGTCCGACCATCCATTCGCCTTCCGGCTGAAAATCCGGAACAAGCTTCAGGGAAGTTTTACTGCCGGGCTCCATGAAATCGCACTGCTCTTTCAGGAAAATATGTTGTTCGGTCTGACCGAAAGGTTCCTCATGGAAAAGCTGTATCGCCCTGGCTGTGTAATTTCCGAGAATCTCCCCGGGGGTCTGACCCGCTACCGAAAAGTTGTTGGTTTCTTCGGCTTCATAGGAAATAGTGATGGAGGAGGCTTCCGGACGATACGGCTCTTTCGGCAGCCAGATGGCAGCATCTGATGCTTTCGCTATAGCAGCCATGCTGTAGATCCTGGCATAATGCTCATGCAGAAAGCTTGTATTCAGGGTCAGCCTCATGAAATTACCACGTGTTGCCGCTCCGAAACGACCGGGCAGCCATTCAATCTTAGGAAATCCCGGATTGAATTTCAGGACATCAAAGGAGGAAACGGCCTTTCTCCGGGTAACCGGCTGGTGAAGGTATTGCTGAACAATCTGCTTTGACAGGTCAGTACCCGTGCGGCCAAGCAACTCTCTCGTTTCGGCCGCAGGGGAAGGAGCCGGTTCCGCTGCGTCCCGGTCAAGCTCTACCGGATTGGTGAAGAGTTCCTGCTGTACGGCACCTTCTGCAGGATACCAGACGTTGTTCTTCAGGTACTGCGGGGTGACTTTGAAATCTTTCTCGTCGCTGATGACCAGCTGGTTGTTATTTGGTCTTGACTTGATATTGTATGTGTTGCTGCCTGATACCACCAGGTTGTTCGTGTAACAGACATAATGCTCTGCCAGATTGGGTCTGTTTTTCCAGGTAAAGTTCAGTTTCAGGTTTTTCCATTTCTTGCTTAAGACCTCAGCGCTGCCTAAGTAGAAGTGGGAGTTTATCCCCGGCTGGACCCCGAACGGATAGAAGGGTTTTGACGGGTCTATCCGGCCCTGGTCGTTTTCAAGTGTTACATCTTTCATGCCTTCAGCAACCACATTCAGGATGACGGATTGCATCACAGATTCCGAGAATGCTTTGTAAACAGCATATCCTTCAGGTTCTCCGGCAGCAATCAGGATACGCAGTACCGGGGATCCGGTGGGGTAATTTTCTCCGTGAACGGTCTGATTATAGGGCGAAACCGGAGGAAAACCAGGCGGCAGGTTCAGTACTATCTTAAGAGTATGTACCTCATCATTGGCATTAAATGTTACATCAGGTTTCCCGGCATCCACCCACTTCTTGTCCGAAGTAAGAAATACCTGTAAATGGCTGCTGATGATTTCATCCTCCGGAAAAATTTCCGGATTCAGGCAATGTAGGGTAAGTGTGGCGGTAATGGTCCGGGTGCCCTCCTTCAACGCCAGAACCGGCGAGGCCAGGGCAAAACCGGTCATGGCTCCGGGCCAGGCTGAATTACCGAAGGGTGACCAGCCATTGCCGGGATCTGCCAGGGGCGCTCCGAGTCCGTCATCTGAATCGCTTACTCCCGCATATTTTACAGATTCTCCTTCCTCGTGGTAAATGCTCCTCATGGAGACAACCGTTGCCCGGCTTACCGGGGTTTCTTCCACGGAGTGGTAATGCCGCATTTTGTTGTCTTTGTCCTTGCCGGCTTCAAATTCCGAACTTTCCCGGATGATTTCCGATGAGGCATTCTGAGCCAATTCGAAAACCAGATGAACCCGGTCGGGAACATAGAGCTTCCGGCTGAGCTTCAATACTTCGGTATAATAAAAGTCGAGATGCCGCTTCCCAAACTGATTAAGCTGTTTCTGCGGAAATTTTATCAGTTTCAGGAAAGAGAGGAAAAGAGCCAGGTGGGGTTCATAGTCGGCCCGTGGTTCCCGTCTCAGGATTTTTTCTTTTTCCTCTTCGCTGATCCAGGATTCCTCCCCTGCGAGTACGGTATCTTTCAGGAAATCTTCTATTTCATTCTCCGCCTTCATAAACAGCTGCCAGTTTCCGGATGGGGTACTGCCTCCGTCAGCCGGGAAGTAGTTGAGCCGGGCGGCAAAATGCCAGGCGAATTTCATCCAGTCGCGTAAGGTGAAATCACAAACTCCGGCAGAATCCGGTTCCAGAGCAGCCAGAAATCTCTCTTCCTGTGAGGTTCCGTGGTGAACCAGCGGATGTTTCTTAATGCAGTTTGTAGCCATAGCTATCGGTTGATCGGTAAATTGGTGCCTTCATTCAAGTAGAACGGGAATACATAATTGAACCGCGAATTGGTAGTTCTGACGGTGTAATTCAGGATGATCCTGAGAACACCCTCATTGACACTGCTCTTGTCCATTTCTATGCTTTCCAGGTCAATTCGTGGTTCATAATATAGAATGGCATTTTCGACAAGGTCCTTGAGCCAGGTTTCCATGGTGAGGTTCATGGCTTCAAATACCATTTCATCGAGGTTGCATCCATAGTCGGGCTGCATGATCCGTTCTCCCAGCCGGGTGGAGAGGAGTATCTCCAGACTGCTTTCAATATCTTTTTCATCGGTGAGCATTTTTACAGACCGGCTCACCGGGTCAAATTCGGGAGGGAAACTCCAACCTCTTCCAAGTACCGGATTATGTTCGCTCATATTTATTTAATTGATTTTTACTAATGACCCCTTCAGGGTTAGTACTCCGCCTGATTCAATCTCGACGCCTGCCGAGCCACCCAGGCTGACTGATGAGTTGGCCGCCACGGAAAGGGTGGCTGCCTCCAGTTTCAGCTCTGTGGCCGCAGTAATGCTTATACTCCCGGCACTGTTCAGGCTGATTCCCTCATCAGTGATTTCAATGGAATGAATTCCGTCGGTTACAGTAATTTTCCCGGTATCGTCGCTCAGGGTAAACTTCCGGCCTTCGGGGGTCTCGATCGTGACCGATTTCCCGGGGTCATCGAAGATCAGTTTAAGTCCGTTGAGGGTAACCACACCCTTTTCGGGGTTGTCGCCCCCAACCGGCAGGGGTGCCTGG
>CAYMXK010000166.1:0-9697 GCA_964393915.1 uncultured Prolixibacteraceae bacterium | reverse complement strand
CGTATCAGGGCACCCGGTCCGTCCACAGTTCAAAATCATCCCAGTATATCTGAAGGGTTTTTCCTTTGCTTTTCATATAATCGATCAGCTTCTTCGAAGTATACAACTTTAACGGATTAAAATCGGTTACGCCATTGGGATTTTTATCCTGAGAATTATGGGTAAACCGTTTCAGGTCAAAAATCACCTGCTTTTCTTCACCATCCGGCTCTACTGAAAGGTAAAACCGGCCAGTCTGAGCATCTCCCTCCTTGTAGTAGTAATCCATCGTAAACCATTTACCGATTGGAACTTTAACATTTTGGTTGATTTCTGACCAGAGGGTGGTGTACTTCTGACTGCCATTTTCGAACAACTCGCAATCCTGGCCGTCGACGATAAAATAGAGATCGCTTTCGGAAACCACAGGTTTTCCAAGTCCGAGCGTAATTCTGAAGCGATTCGGGACCGTCTGGCTCCACGTGATGTTGTTCCAGAATTCCACAATGGTCAGCCAGTGAATTTTGTCAGGGAAAGTCCGCACCGTGTTAAAATCCTCCGGAAGGAAGATCCGCACCGATTGATAAAACTCCTTCAGTCCGGTTTCCGCACCATACAGATTAGCCTGGATTCGTCCTTTGGAGCCCCCGACATTGGGTTCATTGAGCCAGAAATGGAGAACGTGGTTACCTGGATTGCCAGGCTCCTTGACAATTCTGGCAAAACGCTGCGTGGTGTCACCGCCCTGGTATTGCAGGCTGAAGCGACCCAGGTTTTTGCTGTTGTCGATATCCTCCACCCAATCGTTGGGTGCAGCGACAGAAAGATCCCTGCCGACGATGTCGTCGTCGGCCGTAAATGGATTGGCGCCGTGTTTAATCCTGGATCCCGGTTCAAAACCGGATTGAAACAGTAGAGACGCACGGCCGTGTAGAGACGCACGGCCGTGCGTCTTTACGATGCCGAGTAAAAACGCACCATCATGTATAGATGCACGGCCGTGCGTCTTTACATCATTTATATACGGCACCAATGTGGTAACAAACCGTACCTGCTGCGCACTGGTTTCCTTTGCGATCCGGTAACAAAAGGCCGGGCGGGGTTCCTTTTTGGTATAGAGAAATGATACCTGTCCCTCTTCTTCGACCATTGAAACACCGTCCTGATGCATGGTTTTTACCTGAAGGTTCCAGCCATCCGCGAATAAAGTCCTAGCTGTCAGACCCTGCTGATCTATCAATGCCTCCCCCGGTGCCAGCTGAAAATGGAGCCTCACATCGCCAACAGCATCGCCGTAAGCCTCATCGACCACTATAAAATATTTCTTATCCACAAAATATATGGAACGACGGTGGGTAAGATCCGGATAACTCTGGTTCTCGACGACCAGGATATCGAGGCTGTCGCCTGGTTGCCATAATAACAGACGCGGTGCATAGGCTGAATTTTTACCATCGAGGGTAAGGGTTTGATGCACCCTGGTCTGTCTGAACCATGCACGGTTTTCAGGATCGCCGCTGTAAATGTAGGACCCGGCATCGGGCATCAGGGTTCTTCCTCCGGCCGACAGCTCAAATGTTCCGTTATCGGGCTGGCTGTGGCTGCCACCATCCGGACCGCATTTCAACAACAAACAGATGGCATTGGCATCCCATCCGCTCCGCATGGAGTAGAGCCCGCTTTCCTTCAGGGCATATGCGGTGGCATCAGGTTTGCGCCCCTGTGCACCATCCGTGGCGAGATAAAGAAAATCCTGGCGGTTGAAACGCTCCGACCACTCGAGAAAATTCTTTTTGTACTGACCTGGTTTTCCTGCCCAGGCATCTCCAAATTGTGGATACGTACCATCGGGATGCGAAAGTTTCAAAGGTACCTCGCACATTCTCTCAATAGATTGAATATATTCTTCGGGGAAGACGTGCCCTACCCCGTTAAGGAGAGCAAGATCGTAAGTTCTCAGGAACCATCCGATGGAACCCAGATGATATCCCATGGCAAGCTCGCGTTGGTGTCCGTCAGGATATACCTGGATAGTGATTTCGTTGTTTAAACGGCGAATGGCCTCATCGCGCCATTTATTCGCCTCCCTGAATTCAGGAAAAGTGATGGCAATAAAAGCCATCCCCTCCGCTTCCATCAGCGCCCAATTGCTTCGTGAGCTGTATTTCGTCATCAGGTATTCGGCATGCTCGTAACAGGAATTCATGTACGCGATCAATACTTCAGGAGTAAAAGAAGGAGCATCCAGGAAATGATGGAACAACCCTGCCCAGCGGTAACCGCGGATTCCGGCTTCGATTGACCGCCATGCATAGGCATGTTCCTTGTCGCGGGGATTTTTTTTCACCCAGTCGGTTAACTGGTTGCACCAGGCCGAGGCATACTTTTCATCACCGGTATGCCACCATGCTTTGGCCATGGCATCCCAGAAGGACATCCGGTTGAGTTGCCAGGTCCATTCGTTGTCGGGCACGGGACGGGTACCCCAGTTAATATCATCGCCGCAAAAATGCGGAGGATATGCAGGCTGCCCGATAAAAATATGTTTCAATGCATTGTCAGCAATGGCAATATCAGCGGAAGTGGCATAATTCCCTTTCATTTCTGTTCTGAGTGAACGGTCGACAGGATGTCTGACAGAAAGTCTTGTCCGGTAATATTCCAGGAGATGCACAGCGGCCTGTGAAGGATTCGAAGTGCTGTTTTTTACCCTTTCCAGCTGGGGATTTTGTAGATCAAGCCGGGATAAAAGCAGCGCTGTGCCGGTAGACTCCTTTGTTTGCGGGTCAGAATTTCCTGCTGATGTGAAAAGGGAATTTGAATAAGACAGAAAAAAGAAGAAATAAAACAGGATTGGACCAGAAGTTATCTTTCTATTTATCAGAGAAACAAACCACAAAATGCTTTTAGGGGGAGAGGCCGTTAATTGCAGTTTTGCCATTGGTTTTAGATTATCTTATTGGTAATTAATACAAAAATTAAATCATATGACTACAAAGCAGGTCATATGACAACAGGTTCCGGTTAGAATGAAAAGCTAAAATTAAAATAAAAAGCCATTGCTCCGCAAAAAAATTGGAGCAATGGCTTTTAAAAAAGTTCTGCTAATTCACTGTATAGCGTTTAATACTGACAGTCATGGTTTTCGCCGAATTATTTACATTGTTTACAAAGATGTAAGCCCTGTATTTTCCATCGGCGGTTTCTACCCAGGCGCCTCCCTCCAACCTCATGTTGAGACCATAATCGGTTGAATTGGTGAAATTAATTTGCTCAAAATCCACATCGTCAACATATATTCCGTATTGTAAACGGGCCAGGTGACGGTCCCTTAAACCATAAACCTTGATAAATTTAGTGAGATTACCGGCTCCAGCCGGAAGCGTAACTCCCGGAAGATAATCCGGATTACTGGCTGGAGAAACCAGAGCATGGGCAAATGTAATTCCCGTGATCGCCCTGTAGAGGTAAACCAGGTCAATTTTCCCGGGACTTGCGGCGGCTTCTGCCGCGGTGTAAAGCGCCATGTCGGCAATTGACAGGTACATTTTATTGTTGTCGCTCATCACCAGGTCGAGTTTAATTTCGGTTTTGCCGATAGCATAGGGACCCATCTTATAGGTTACGGTTTCGCCTGTGCTGGCTTTTGCCGAGAAGGTGAAAGAAACGCTTTTGCCCCTTGCCTCTTCAGGAATTATATAAAAGTAACGCAAGGCTGCTGCTACGGTATCTTTGGTAAAGATAACCTCCGTTCTTGTACCGGTAGTAACCGATGGATTACCGATGGTTACAGGCACATCGTTGCCACTGTTGTCGGTATAATAGGAACGGTGTTCCAGATAAGTACCAGGGGCACCGGCAATGGTTGCCTCTACCTGGGCAGAAGTGAGCTTCCCTGAATTGTAGCCGAGTGCCATGGCATAGACAAATTCAATGTCGAGTCCGGCCAGATTTGGGCCAATGCTCCGTTTGATGACATCATTTTGCAGTTCTGTTTTAGCTTCCGGAAGGGCAAACTCATCCTCCTTACAGGAGTAAAGAAATACAAGCAGCAACAGCAGGAAGGTTATGCTATAATATTTTCGTTGCATAATCATAATAATTAAGGTTTTGCTTGAACATTAACGAATACAGTATAGATCTTTTTGACCTTCCTGTTTCCGGAGATTACTGTCCAGGTTTTGGGATTATTCAGATCTGAAAAATCGACATACCCGGTTATTTTAGGATCCAGTTTGGCGTCTGTAATGAGGCTGAACTGTGGCCAGAGGTTTTTGAGATCGGTACCATAAAACACGGTAATGTTTATGGTTTGAGCTACTGTATCAATCGCGGGAGCAGCCGTTCTGACCGTCTGAAAGTCCTGACCCAGTAAATCAAAATTACTTACATAACATTCAGCCCTGTCTGTGACCAGCAGTCCGTCTTCATCGATCGGAAAATCAGTACAGCTGATCCACGTCAGGGCCATCCCAATGATTGTAATTGACAGGATTATATATTTTTTCATTGCAATAATTTTTTCGTTTAAAACAAACATTTAGCTATTATAAATAAGGTTTATTCTGAGTCAGGTTTGGATTGCGTTCACGCTCAGAAGGAGGAATCCTGAAAATATAGCATTGCTGATAAGTCAATTCAGAAGCATTCTGGAAATACCTTGTAACATTGGCACCATGGGTATCCCTGGTCCACTTTCCGTCGCCATAAGGAGCTCCCCAAACTCTTTCTATCGCCCTCCAGCGGCGAAGATCAAACCCTCGATGGCCTTCGGCAATCAATTCCACAATTCTTTCCTGCTCGATGGCATTAAAGAATGACTGCTTATCGGCATACTTATCAGGGTTTAGCGGCGGGAGGTTACCGCGGCGGCGTACCTTGTTCACAACTTCAACCGCATCGGCCAGTGGACCGTAGGCTTCATTGGAGGCTTCAGCATACATCAGGTAAACATCAGCCAGGCGCATAACCGGCCAGTTAAAATCACCGGCGCTGCGGCCATGTCCGCCATAATTACGGATAAACTTACGGTAAGCATATCCGGAGTTGACGCCGCCACCGTCCCAATAAGAAGTATAATTTACTCCATTGATGGTGACAGGTGCATCCCATGTTTTGTATATATATGGTTTCCAGCCAGTCTCCAGCAGACTCTGCAAACCCATAATCATCTCAAAATCCCACATCATGGTACCCTTCATGCGGTAATCCCTGTCAGCATAGCTTTGCGGATTAACGGCATAGCCGGGCCTCGTCCGGTTAATCTGGTTTGTGCCTGGAGCTGCCGGAATCAGAGGTGCGACAAAATCACCGGTGATGGTTGACTGGTAACGGTCGGCCAATTCGTAGCGGGGGCTTACCCAGAGTTGGGAACCTTCGACTGAGCGGCCGCCGAAATCACGCATCAGCTCTTCGCTTTGGTTAGTCCCTGTGGCACCATGTGTAAATGCCATAATATGCTCAGGATCGCCGTTGGCAACAGGTAGGAACAAATAAAAATAATTGGGCAGAACCTCTGCATTACCCATAGTTCCCCAGTCGCCCGGATCTCCGTTTCTGAACAACTGCAAACCGTAATCATCGATTACTGCCTTAAAATCAGCAGCAGCAGCCTTGTAGGCATCAACTGCAACGGAGGCGTTAGGTGTAAATGTATCCAGCTCAGGCCATCCGAAGTTGTTCCAGCATGCCCAATATAACTGTAGTTTTCCACGGAAAGCAAGGGCTGCCGGTTTCCCTGCACGGCCTGTGGCAGAACCCTTTACCGGCAACTTTTCAAAGGCATAGGTAAAGTCGGCCATGATGGAGTCTTTCACCTGGCCAATCGGACTTCTTGAAATTTCTGCCACCTCGGAGTTGTCGTTTATTACCCGGCCGATATAGGGAACATCTCCCCACATGGAAATCAGCCTGAAGTAAACCATACCACGAAGCAGGCGGGCTTCACCGATAATGGCCTCCAAACCGGGACGGGAAGTTTCACTGGCGACGGGCAACATTTTCGAAACATTCTCAATAACATAATTGGCACGGTGAACACCTCCGAAGAGGTAACGGTACATGTTGTCAAATGCTGTTCCGTATCCGCTCGGGTTGTAATTGGCACGATATGCATCTCCCAGTCGCAGGTTGCCTGCGGTGGTACTGGAGTTACCGCTCCTGGAACGGTGGTACTCCCCGTGACCGTCGAAATAATAGTCGCGGTCAAATAGCGGGCGAATGTTGGCATAAGCTCCCATAAGGGCGACAGTTGCATCCGCCTCGGTTTTCCAGAATGCCGATGATCCCAGATCTGTTGTCGGTTGCTGGTCAAGCAGATCCTTGGTGCAGGCACCCGGCAACAATAAAGTAACTGCAAATACAGCTGCTATGATGATTTTAGATATTATCCTTTTCATATTTTCAGAGTTTTAGATACCAATATTAATACCCAATGAGAACGTTTTGTTCAGCGGATAAGCATCACTGGCATGGCCAAGTTTTTCAGGGTCAAGACCGCGAAATTTGGTAAATGTCGCTATGTTTTCAGAGGTGCCATATATTCTTACGTTTTCTATACCCAACTTCGTCAAAAGATTCCTGGGTATATTGTACCCTATCTGAAGGTTTTTAAAGCGCAGATAACTCAGGTCATCCAGCCAGTAGCTGGTTTCCTCCCGGTTTGAACTTCCTCCCAGGCGGGGCCATTCACCATTCCGGTTTTCCCAGTTCCAGGGTTGATCCCAGTGGTCCCAGGTTGAAGCATATCGCTGTGAGGAGAAGTTAACGTTGTTGTATATATTCAACCAATAGGTTTTGCGGCCAGCTGCGCCCTGCAGGAGAACAGATACATCAAAACCTTTCCATGAAGCGCTCAGGTTCATGGCAAAGTTGGTGGTTGGCCGGTCGCGTTGGAAACGCGGATAGGCCTTCCTGTCTTCACCGGTAATACGGCCGTCACCATTCAGGTCTAACCGGAGAATATCCCCGGGAGATGCTCCCTGCGGCGTTGAGCTGTAAATGTCCTGCCAAGTCTGGGCAATACCTTTGTCTTCATAGGTATACACGTAACGGTAAGGCATATTCAGGAAAACCCAGCCTTTACCAAGAAATTCGTTCCATGTTTCAAGCACGGTGGTATTATAGGAACCGTTGAGGTTTACCGTGTAATTGAAATCTCCTACCTTGTCCCTCCAGATAAAATTACCTTCAATCCCGCGGTTACGAAGCTCTCCAATGTTCCTTCTCGGAGCGTCGTATGCGCCGGTCAGGTGAAGGGATAAATCTGAAGGACGAAGCATATCAACCGTTAAACGGTCGTAGTAATCCAGTTCTGCAGTGAGTTGGTTATTCAGGAAACCAAGGTCAAGCCCTGCATTCATGACATATGTGCTTTCCCATGAAAGGTTCTGGTTCACCATTTTGCTGTACACAAAGCCTTTGGTAATATTACCTCCGATCATATACGCTGCAGCATCCAGGGTCTCCTGCTGCTCGTAACGGCCAACACCGCTGTTATTCCCAAGGCCTCCGTATGAAAACCTCACCTTACCACTCGACAGGAACTTACCAGTGAAGGCTTTCATAAAGTTCTCCTCAGTAAAACGCCATCCTACAGAAGCCGAAGGAAAGAAGCCATAGCGGGATCCCTCCAGAAATTTCGATGATCCATCGTAACGGAAGTTGGCTTCAAAAAGATATTTATCAAAGGCGGCATAATTAAAACGCCCGATATAGGATTGCAGCCCTTCACCATTGGAGTTACCGCCTGTTCCCATTACATCGGTCAACGCGGCATCAATCTCATGTAACGAAGGATGCAACCTGTCCTGGCGGGAGCTCATCTGGTAACGGTTGTACCAATACTCCTCACTGTAAACCAATAACGCGCTGATCTCATGATTACTTGCAATAATTGTCCGGTAATCGATACGGGCGTTTATTTGTGTCTTGTAACCTGTATTGGTGTAATTGGCTATACCTGCGTTGTCACCCACATAGTTACGCGATCCAAAAGCATTACGCTGAAAATTATATGAACGGGTAGGTAAAGCTGCCGTCCAGCGGAACTGGTTGTAATAATTGAGTGCATAGTCAGCACGTGCAGTTAAACCCTTAAACGGGGACCAGTCCAGGTATCCACTAAGGTTGGCTTCCTGCCGGTTCTGGTTGTTCAGGTTCCTTTGGTACAACATGTAAGGATTATAGGCCTGAGGATCCTCGTTGTAGGCCATCACACCGCCATACTGTCCGGATGCCGGGTCGTAAGGGGTTATTCCGGAGATTGAATACTGCATGTCGAAACCAGCAGTATTGGAGGCAGCATCATCGGTGAACCCATCTTCAAGGGCATAGACCCATTTTGACCAGTTACCACCAAACCGGGCACCCACATTGATGTTGTCCCTGACCTTATAATCATAGTTAAACCGAGCATTGTAACGGACATAATCGTTGTTGATCTGCAGTCCTTTTTCATCCATCACGCCTGCGGATATGAAGAAGTTGGACTTCTCATTGCTGCCCGAAGCAGAAATATTGTGATTCTGAACTATCCCGTTGCGGGTGATGATATCCCATACGTCGGTATTGGGGTATCGCAATGGGTCGATCATGCCCAGTGCCAGCCACTGGTCAATGGTGCCGTCCTTGAAATTCTGGTTTGGCCGCAATGTATTAACAGCAGCCAGTCGCTGGTGCAGGGTCAGTGCCCTCGGGTAATCAGCCATGAATGCATAAGCCTTGGTGGGCTGTTCAACGGCATAAGAGCTTGATACGTTGATTCTGGCCTTTTCCTGGCCTTTTCCTGATTTGGTAGTGATCAAAATAACACCGTTTGCTCCACGTGAACCATAAACGGCAGATGATGTGGCATCCTTCAAAACCGAGATACTTTCAATATCATTCATGTTCAGACGGTTAATATCCACGTCAGGCATCCCGTCCACAACGATAAGCGGATTGGCATTGTTAACCGTGCCAAGTCCGCGAATCAGTAATGAAACATCGTTTTTACCTGCCATGCCTGAGTTCTGGCTAACGGCCAGACCAGGCAGCAGCCCCTGCAGACCTGAAGAAACATTTGAAAGGGTACGGCTGGTGATCTTTTCATCGATCTGTACCGCTGCAACTGCACCGGTCATATTGACCCGCTTTTGGGTACCATAACCAATTACAACCACTTCCTCAAAACCCCTGATATCTTCTCTCAGGGAGATGTTTATTACAGTCTGGTTAGTCACCGTAACTTCCTGTGCAAGGTAGCCCACAAATGAATATACCAGCACGGAATTCTCAGGAACATTTAGCACATAATTTCCGTCGAAATCAGAAACCGTGCCGGTAGTGGTCCCTTTTACCACAACGTTAACACCCGGCAGAGGTTCAGCCTTTTCATCGGTTACCTTGCCGGTAATTCTCCTGGCTTGTTGCTGTGCAGCGTTTTGCTGCGAACTGGCAAAGAGTGAAAACCGCGCCTCTGCAGTCATCGATTGGGTCATTATGAGAACAACGACCACCCAGAATGAAACAGAAACCTTCAATCTTTTAATCCTGCCATCAGCATAACTCTTTTTGTCTAGAATCATAGCGATCAGATTAAAAATTTAATTTACTCATGTGAATTAATTATTATTGGATTCATTAAAGTTGTTTTTTCTGCCGAGTGCCTCCAGAAAATAGTATTCGGCATACATAATAGGCACGTCTACTTCCGAATTGTTTGGCTTATGGCCAGTGG
>CAYMXK010000165.1:0-9725 GCA_964393915.1 uncultured Prolixibacteraceae bacterium | reverse complement strand
CAGCGCAGCCATGGTTTACCAGCATCTGTTCAGCGATCAAACAATAAATTGATATTTAATAAATACATTTCTAATTAATCACTAATTTAAAAAATCTATGCGAAAGGTTTTAGTTATTTTGACAATGTGCCTGGCACTGTCGGTCAGCGCCCTGGCACAAACTACCGTGACAGGTACCGTCATCGGTGAAGATGGATTAGGCATTCCAGGTGCTTCGGTACTGGAAAAAGGCACAACCAACGGAACTGTGACCAATGTCGACGGGAACTATTCACTCAGGGTAGGTAACAATGCTACACTGGTTTTTTCATTCATGGGATACACAGCCCAGGAAATTCCGGTTCAGGGCAGGTCTACAGTGAATGTAACTCTTGCTGTTTCGTCATTAACAGTTGACGAGATTGTTGTAACCGCTCTTGGTATTTCAAGGGAGAGAAAAGCCCTGGGGTATGCCATGACAACAATCGATGCAGTGGATCTGACCAAGGTCGGATCTTCAAACTTTGCTTCTGCTCTTTATGGTAAAGCGCCCGGTGTAAGGATAGCCTCCACTCCGGGCGGTGCAACCAGTGCAATCAACATCAACATCAGGGGTGTAAACTCGATCACCGGAAGGAGCCAGCCACTCATCGTAGTCAATGGCGTTCCGATCCGCGACGGCGAGGTGAACAACAGCAATTACTGGGGCGACCAGCGAATCAGGGGTAATGGTCTTGTCGACATCAACCCCGAAGACATCGAAAGTCTTACCATTCTGAAAGGCGCTTCGGCTGCCGCACTTTACGGTTCGGAAGCCGTGAATGGCGTTGTATTGATTACCACCAAAAGCGGTAAGGGCATGAAAGGATTCAAAGTCGATGCCGTTGTAAACTACACTGTTGACAACGTAGCCTATCTGCCTCGTTCTCAGAACAAGTACGGCCCCGGTTACCCGAGGTTTATTGCAAACGCCGGACAGGATGATGATGGCTGGATCTGGCACGACACCAATGGTGACGGGGTTGGCGACACCAGGGGCCACATTGGTACAAACCTGAACTTTGGTCCGGCATTCGACGGAACCACGCAGGTTATGGCATGGGATGGAATAATCAGGCCTTGGGAAGCTCAGATGGGTCACTACGCATCGCTGTTCCAGTCTGCAGTCAGCAACAATGCCACCATTGCGATGACCATGGGAGGCGAAAACTCCAATTCGAGGGTTGCTTTAACCAGACAGGACAATACCGGTGTGAGCCTGAACTCAAAAAACGTCAGGAACATTGCCAATATCAACTCATCGTTCAACCTGGGAAAAAAATACTCGATTGATTTTTCGCTCAACTATATTAACCAGATCACCGAGAACAGGCCTTTTATGGTCGACAGGCTCTGGAACAACTTTGGTGGTATGATGACCCGTTTTGACAATGCCGAATGGTATTTGCCCCGATATCAGACCAGCCTTGGTTACCGCCATGTGGTCGGAAGGGCAACCCAAAGTCTCACCCCTGATGAAAATATCATCTACACCGGCTTCCGGCCCGACATTTTCGACTACCTGTGGAACGTAAACCGTGTACAGCTCGATGAATTCAGCGACCGCGTAATTGGGAACCTGACCAATACCTGGCAGGTAACCAACGATTTTAAAATCCGTGGAAGGATAGCAACTGACTTTACGTCAATGAAAACTGAATCGAGAAATCCCAATACCATACCGCTGGCATTCGGAAACTCTGGTGGGTTTTCGTTGCAGTCGTATCTCAACAAAATCCTCTACGGTGATGTACTTGCCACCTACACTAAAAAACTGGTTGAAGACCTCATCGTGAGTGCATCGGCCGGTTACACAACCACCAAGGAAGAAAATCAGACACTGAGTCGCAGCACAAACGGAGGTCTTAGCACAGAAAACCTTTTTGACATAGCGGCGACGGTAAATACACCAAACAGCGGATCTTCCCGCTCTCAGCTTCTGAAAGATGCATACCTGGGAATGTTGAACTTCGATTACAAGAGCTTCCTCTTCCTCGAGGGAACAATCAGGCGTGACCGCACTTCTACAATGCACCCCGACAGGAATGCCTTTGTATATCCATCTGTTAACAGCAGCTTCCTTTTCAGTGAAGCATTCCAAATGCCCGGCTGGATTGAGTACGGAAAAGTCCGTGCATCGTGGGGAGTTGTGGGTAACTATCCTGATATGTACAGGGCCAACATCGCTTACAACCAGAACACACTCGGTATTCAGTCTGTTGGCGGAAGGCCAATCCTTTACACTACTCTTCCGATGGGCTTTGGTAACGATGGTATCAGGCCGGAAGAAAAGCACGAGGTAGAATTTGGTCTCGAAACAAGCTTCCTGAAAAACCGTCTCGGTCTTGACGTGTCTTATTACAATGCACAGATCAGAGATCAGATTTTGGGTTTGACGGTTCCTTCAAGTTCAGGAGCAACTTCGGTGCTGACCAACATCGGTACACTGAGAAACAAGGGTATCGAGGTTGCCATTAAAGGCACTCCGTTGCAGACCAGAGATATAAACTGGAATATGACCCTGAACCTTTCCCAGAACAAAAACATTGTTGAAAAACTCACCGATGGTGCAGACGAACTATTGCATGCCGACTATGACGGCAGCGCCGCTCAGCTGAGGTCAGTGGTGGGCCAGCCTATGGGAGACCTCTATTCGCACCCTGTAATGAGACACGCCAACGGTGGCATGATCGTCGATCTCAATGGTCTCTACAAAGTCGATCCTGATAAATGGGTTAAGATCGGCAATGTAATGCCCAAACTAATCGGTGGGTATTTAAGCTCAATTAGCTATAAAAACATCACTCTCGACGCAGTGGTCGATTTCCGTTATGGTGGTCATATTATGCCCACAGCCCTTAACTGGATGATCAGCCGTGGTTTGCTCGAAGAATCCCTTGACAAAAGGGACAAGGAGAGTGGTGGCATGAGTTATTACATCGATGCCAGCAATGTAAAACGACTCACCAGCGCCACCAGTGGTCCAAACGGAGAACTGGTCTATCATGACGGACGTATACTGGAAGGGGTTAAGATAGATGGGTCAGCCAATGACTATATAGCCTCATCAGTACAGTATTATTTTACTGTTTATAACTGGGGAGGTCCACAGTACAGCCCATACACCCGTTATGAGCTGTTTATCAAGGAAAACAACTATGTGAAGATGAGGGAGCTTTCTTTAAGCTACTCCTTACCGAAAAATTTTGTACAGAAATTAGGTTTAAGCAACCTTCAGCTTTCGGCTTACGGACGCAACCTGTTCTTCCTCTACAGGTCAATCAAGGATATGGATCCTGAACAGGCAACAGCCGGTTCGCGCTGGACCCAACAGGTTGGCAACCTGGGTACCAACCCTGCTACAAGGACTTTCGGTGGCTCTCTCAGGTTTAATTTCTAGTGCTCATGTTGTAACAATAAAATATACTCAAATGAAGAAAATAATTTTAATCTTAATTTCGGCACTGATGGTTGTTTCAGCATGCGACAAGGCTGAATTTGAAAAAGCATATCCCGATCCATCAAAAATATCGGTTACTACCGTAGAAAAGCAGTTTGCGGGCTACCTTACCGCAAATTTAAACTATGTTTTGCCCGATTATTGGAACTACTTTGTAATACTGAGGATAACCTCAAACCGCTGGACACAGTCGGTGGGCTGGGTGAATGCCAATGCCCAATACGTACCAGGAGGTAATGCCGTTGATTCCAGGTGGCAGAATTTCTACAATTTAATGTCACAGTACCGGGAGCTTCAAAATATTTATGAGAAGTTGCCGGCCGATGAGAAAACAGACAAACGCATCTATATGATCGCTGCCACCATTTATCTCTACGATCATGCACAGCGGGTGGTCGATCTGCACGGGGACATACCCTGGTCTGAAGCCGGGATGATGAGTGCCAATGGCGGTGACTATCAAAAGTCGAAACCAAAATACGACAGCGCTGAATCTATCTACACCCAGATGCTTGACGACCTGAAGGGTTTTGCTGATGAGTTGAATACCATTACTATCAAGCCGGGTATCAAAACCGGTTTCGACACTCAGGATTATATCAACAAAGGCAGTCTTGACAAATGGAAAAGGTACAACAACTCGCTTCGCCTCCGCATGCTAACCCGCGTTTCGGGAGCTTCAGCTTTCCAATCAAGGGCTACTTCTGAAATCAGCTCAATTCTTGGCAATCCGACTTCCTACCCTGTACTGACCGAAAACAGCCAGAATATACAGATCAATGTGCATGACCAGAATACTCCGATCCATTCAAGGAACTTCAGAACCGGATTGGAAGACTGGGGCGGTAACTATGCCGGCAAAGTCATGATCGACCATATGAAGGCCAACCAGGACCCACGCCTGAGGGTAGTATTCCAGCCCGGACGAGTTGATAACCAGTTTATTACTGAATACCACGGGATTGACCCTATGGCCAATTCTACCGCACAGGAAGCATTTATCACTACCGGCCAGGTTGCAACATACAACTGGTCGACCCTGAGCCGCAACCAGTTTTTCCCGGGGATACTTATTAATACTGCCGAGGTTAACTTTCTTGCAGCAGAGGCTTATCTCAATGCCAACCAGGATGCACCTGCAAAAGCAGCGTATGAAGCCGGCATTTCCAATTCTGTGAAATTCTACTATCAGCTCAGGTCGATCAGCAACAACAACGAATCACCTGCGGTTACAGCTGCCACCGATGCCGAAATTGCCGATTACATTGCAAAGAGCCAGATCTCCTGGAGCAATGCTGCAACCAAAGCGGCCAAACTGAATCTCATTGCAACCCAGAAGTGGATCCACTTCAACGTTGTGCAGCCGCACGACAACTGGGCTGAACTGAGACGTCTCAAATTACCGCAGCTTAGTTTCTGGGTTGACCCGTCTGATGCACAGAAACAGCCTCCTACAAGATGGCAGTATCCTGATAGTGAAAGAACCTACAATGATGAGAATTACAGTGCGGTTAGTGCAAAAGACAATCTGTCAACTAAGTTGTTCTGGGATGTGAAATAATTTTGGAAATTCAATGGTTTAGTCATAGTTTTACTATCTGGCTAAAACAAGAAGAATTTTATAATCCTGAAAAAAATAGCCGGATCGCGTAAGCTCCGGCTATTTCTTTCTAAAAAATGTAGTAATTATGAAAAGAGCTATTCTTATTTGCGTGTTCGCCCTGTGGCAATATGGTGCTATTGCCCAACTCGAACACGAAGTTACAGGCTATGTATGGCCCACCGACCCTGCTGTTCTCGAAAAACTGGAGGAGTGGCAGGACCTGAAATTTGGGCTCCTGATGCACTGGGGCGCATACAGCCAGTGGGGTATTGTCGAATCCTGGTCGATTTGCCCCGAGGATTATGGATGGTGTGAACGCCGTAAAGGAAGCAATCCAAACGATTACTCTACATACAAACAGGAGTACGAAAATTTGAAACTCTCCTTTAATCCGGTAGGTTTTGAGCCTGAAAGATGGGCCGAAGCTGCTGAACGGGCAGGAATGAAATATGTGGTATTCACCACTAAACACCACGATGGGTTCAGTATGTGGGATTCAAAATTTACCGATTATAAAATCACGGACAAAGAATGCCCGTTTCATGTCAACCCCAAAGCCGATGTAACCAAAGCCATATTTGATGCATTCAGGGACAAAGGGTTGTGGGCAGGCGCCTATTTCTCCAAGCCCGACTGGAATTCTCCACACTACTGGGATCCCTATTTTCCTCCGCTCGACAGGAACGTGAACTACGATCCCGAACTCTACCCTGAGAAATGGGAGAAGTTTGTGGAATTCACCCATAACCAGATAATGGAATTAATGACCGACTATGGGAAAGTTGATATTTTATGGCTTGATGGGGGATGGGTCAGCAAAAAATCTCCGGAGCAGGTTAAGGCCAGTTATGAAAGGCGTACGGAAGGTATGGCGTCAGGTTTTCTGAAAAACCGCACTGTCAATCAGGATATCAGGATGGATGAACTGGCAGCCAAAGCACGAGTAAAACAACCCGGACTGATTGTGGTCGACCGTGCGGTGGAAGGTCCCAACCAGAACTACCTGACCCCTGAAAACACCGTGCCTGGCGAAATGTTGCCGTATCCCTGGGAGTCTTGCATAATTGCCGGTGGTGGTTGGTCATGGGTGCCCGATCCTAAGTTCATGACCCCTCGCCAGGCCATACATATGCTGATTGATATCGTAGCCAAAGGCGGGAACCTGCTCTACAATATTGCCCCCGGACCTGACGGGAAATGGCCCGAAGGTGCTTATTCCCTTCTCGATGCCATGGGGAAATGGATTGATGTGAATGGGGAGGCTATTTATGGGACCAGGGCTTTTGCCCCCTATAAGTCGGGGAATATCTGTTTTACACGGAAAAAGGATACCCAAACGGTTTATGCCATCTATCTGCCTGAAAAGGATCAGCATACCCTGCCTCCCGAAATTGAGATTGAGGGGCCGACACCGGTTGCCGGAGCAAAGGTCAGTCTTCTCGGTACTGCGGGTACCCTGAAATGGCAAAAAACTGCGATGGGTTTCAAGGTTTTTATTCCGGCAAAGCTGCAAAATTCACCGCCCTGTAAGGAAGCCTGGTCTTTCAGCATTTCCGGCGTTATGTAAAAGCATCGTGGTTACAATTTTTAACCGCAAGGTTCGCAACGGCGGTTTAGAAGATTTAACCGCAAGGTTAGCAAAGGTCTACGCAAAGGACGCAATTGGTTATTTATTAATCTTTTATTCCGTTTTTTAACTGTATTTCCTTGCGTTCTTTGCGGTTTTTCCTTGCGCACTTTGCGGTTAAATACTTTTTTAACGGACACTTCCAGCATAAATGCTTTGACCTTTAACGGTTGTTTCATTTTTCAAAAAAAAGAGGGACTGAGTAAATGATAATATGTTTCTTAATTCAATAATAAATGCATGTAAAAATTGAACCATCATGGGCCGAAAAGCTATCGGTTGAATTTGAAAAGCCATACTTCGAAGGTTTGGTTAACTTCGTCAGGGAGGAATACGACAAACACAAAGTGTATCCTCCGGGGAAGTTGATCTTCAATGCTTTTGAAAAATGCCCGTTTCCCGACGTAAAAGTGGTAATCCTTGGTCAGGATCCCTACCATGGACCGGGCCAGGCACACGGATTGTGTTTTTCCGTTCCGGATGGGATAGATTTTCCTCTATCGCTGCAAAATATTTTCAGGGAGATAAACAGCGATTTGGGAATTCCTGTTCCCGGAAGCGGAAACCTTGAGAGATGGGCCAGGCAGGGGGTGTTACTTCTGAATGCTACCCTCACGGTACGTGCCCGCCAGGCTGGGTCGCACCAGGAGAAAGGGTGGGAGACTTTTACCGACAGGGTGATACATCTGCTTGCTGAGGAAGCTGACCACATAGTGTTTATGCTCTGGGGAAGCTATGCCCAGCGTAAAGGACAATTTATTGATACCACCCGCCACTTTGTGCTCCAATCGGTACATCCTTCCCCTTTATCGGCATACCGTGGTTTTTTTGGCAACCACCACTTCAGTCAGGCCAACAAATATTTGGAAGAGCATGGAAAACAGCCTGTCAGGTGGTGATCCGGACTATTTTCTCACCGTTGCCCCAATGACGATTCCTGCACTTACTATAATCAGGTTTTTGACGATATACTGACCTTCGAGGGTCAGCGCATAGGGAAATCGCGAAAAAATCTCCTGTGGAAAAAACAGAATAGGCAGAAAGGTGCCCGCCATCTGCACAAAAAGCAGGAAAAGGGTAACGCGCATAAACCACCCGAACAACAACCCTGCACCTATGGCTGTTTCAAGTAAGGCCAGTCCTGACAAAATCACCTGATCTCCAATTATTCCAAAAGTCATCAGTCTGATGGTGGATATGGCAAGGTCTTCTGCAGGGCTCAAGCCGGGAAAAAACTTAAGTATACCAAACCATAGAAAAATTATCCCCAGCGAAACCCGGAGCCATAATATTCCGTGGTTTTTCATCCAGGTTCCCAGGGCGTTATCGACTTTCAGGTATAGTTTATTGAATCTGTACATGTCAATTGATTTAAATTGTTTGTATTTTCTGACGAAGGCTAAAATAGTGAATTTATTCCATGCAAAAAGAGATTATTGTCGTTTATTATGGGTTGTTGTCATGGATTTAACAACGGCTGAAGATATTTTGCAGATGTCATTTTTTCTATTTTTTCAAAACAATTTTCTGTGTGTGATTCAAAAGTTGCTTTTTGATCAATAATGTCGTAATTTTAAGATCTTTAAATCCGGCTATAGGCCTGGAGGTTAATGATAAGGACTATTATATTATTGATATATAAATAATGAGTACACTCCGAAAACTTGTTTTCGGAGAATTAGTGAAAATTTGGTTTTTATAATTGTCTGAATATCAAATACTAAAATTAGTGTCAATTTGTGTAATTCGTGGACAATATACTTTTCGGAGTGGTTTAATAATTGAGTATCTATTATAATTTAAGATTTAGTCATGGAGATTACTGATTTTACACAAAACCCTTCAGTTTCCGGCATAATCAGGAAACTGCGCGAAGACATGGTACATGAAAAGCAATTTTCTGATATTACAGACAGCAGCGGAAATCAATACATTGAATTGGTGCAGGAGGGTGGGGGCGTTTTGGGTGTTGCCCTGATCGGATATACCTATGTGCTTGAGCAGATGGGCATTCGTTTTCTTAGTATGGCAGGTACTTCCGCTGGTTCTATTAACACAATGCTTCTGGCGGGATTAGGTGACATTTCTAAACCAAAATCAGAGAAGGTTATTGAGGAACTGGTCAATAAAAACCTCTTCGACTTTGTGGATGGCAGTTCGGATGCCAAAAACTTTATCAGTGCCCTCGTCAAAAAAGCAAGGCGCGTGAAACTGATCTTGCGTGGAATTAAGATTATTGGCGATATTTATGACCATTTAGGTCTTAATCCGGGCGATGATTTTACCCTCTGGCTCAAGGATTTTCTGAAGAGAAATGGAATTAACAACCAGAATGACCTTACAAAAAGTTTCAATCTGCTCCCTGCTGATCTGAAAATACGGGAGGGAGTTGACCGCACCCTTGACGGTGTTGGTTCCCGGCTGGTTATTATTGCTGCCGATATCATTACCGAGACCAAAGTGGATTTTCCAGCCATGGCATCTCTTTACTGGAGCGATCCGGGGAGTGTAAATCCTGCTCTATATGTCAGGGCGTCGATGTCAATTCCTTATTTTTTCAAACCTATGAAAATTACCGGGATTCCCCAGGGTCAACAGGCTAAGGATAATTGGGAAAAACTTGTCAGGTATTTCGGGCCAGTGCCCAGGCAGGTATACATGGTCGACGGAGGTATCATGTCCAACTTTCCCATCAACGTGTTTCACCGTAACAATACCATTCCGCGCATGCCAACTTTCGGGGTGAGATTGGGCGTTGACCGCAACAAGCTCAACAAGGTCACTACACCAATGAACCTGTTCGGCGCTATGTTCAACTCTATCAGGCACCTGCACGATTTTGACTTCATTTTGCGCAATCCCGATTACAGCATGTTGATTGAGAAGATAGACATTGGAGAACACGACTGGCTCAACTTCGGGTTGTCTGACAATGACAAAGTAGATCTTTTCAAGCGGGGAGCAGAAGCGGCAGACAGGTTTCTCCGGTGTTTCAACTGGTTGGAATACAAGAAAGT
>CAYMXK010000164.1:0-9777 GCA_964393915.1 uncultured Prolixibacteraceae bacterium | reverse complement strand
TTTCCATACCCCACAGATTCGATTCAAAAGAAGACATTGAAATCGCCGGTTTCCTGACCGCTGTTATATCCTGGGGCAACCGGCAGTCTATTATAAAGAGTGCCTCTAAAATGATGGCAATGATGGAGAATGCCCCATACGACTTTGTGGTTCATCACGAAAAACACCACCTCGATAGATTCAACGGGTTCGTCCACCGTACATTTAACAGTGCAGACCTCTCCTGCTTTGTTTCCGCCCTGCAAAATATCTACCTGCGAAAAGGGGGATTAGAAAAGATCTTTTCAGAACACTCTTCGGAAGTCTCCATCCTTCCTGCGATCCATGCCTTCAAAAGGGAGTTCTTTTCAATTGCCCACCCGGGGAGGTCAGAAAAACACATATCCGATCCTGAGAAAGGCTCAGTGGCAAAAAGAATAAATATGTACCTCAGATGGATGGTCAGAAACGATGATCGTGGAGTCGATTTCGGCCTCTGGAAATCCATATCTCCCCGGATTCTATCCTGCCCGCTGGATGTGCATTCCGGCAATGTTGCCCGGAAACTTGGATTGATTACCAGAAAACCGAACGACATAAAGGCTCTCCATGAACTTGACAACAACCTCAGGAAAATGGATGCCAGGGACCCGGCAAAGTATGACTTTGCGCTTTTCGGTTTAGGAATATTTGAAAAGTTTTGACCATGGAAAGGAACAACTACTTCAAATTCAAGAAGTTTACTATAATACAGGAAGACTCTGCAATGAAAGTCGGAGTAGACAGTGTATTGCTGGGCGCATGGGCCGGAATTCAGGAGGCAAAAACCATCCTCGATGTGGGTACCGGAACCGGACTATTATCCCTGATGATGGCACAACGCTCCGAGGCAAAAATAACAGCTGTCGAAATCGATGAATCCGCCTGCAGGGAAGCATTAATGAACGTCCATAATTCACCATGGCCAGATCAGATAGAGGTGCTTCACACAACTTTTCAGGAATTTGAAAAAGCTACAGATCAGCGGTTCGATTGCATTGTATCCAATCCACCCTATTTTGAGAACTGCTCAAGGCCGGTAGACATTAACCGGAAAAAAGCCCGCCACAACGACGAGCTCCCATTTACCGATCTTATTAAAGGAAGCATGAAATTGCTCCAGGCCAACGGACACCTCTCCGTAATCCTGCCGGTGAATATTTCTGAAAAATTTGTAAAAACAGCCGACCAATCCGGTCTGTTTCTCAATCGCAGCACCTGGATTAAACACAAACCGGAAAAGCCTTACCACCGTAGACTCCTTGAATTCTCGAAGAATAAAACTGCGCTGGATGAATCCATCCTGGTTATTGAAAGTAACAGGGAATATACAGTCGACTATAAAAATCTGACTCTCGAATTCTACCTGGCATTTTAAGCCAGGCACCCGGCAATCAGGCGGCTCTTGTAATGCTGAAGCGATTCATGAACATTTCCATGCATTTTCGGTTAATTCTGGATTAAAACCGGTCAAGAAACAAATATTAAATACCTATTTGTCCGTTATTAATCTTAATTTTGCAAGCTTTTAAATCATTAATAATGTCTGAAATCATACAACAGGATATAAAAATAGATACCTCTTTTTACAGGATATCTGAAATCAGGAAGCTTACGGAAAGTACTTTCGTTATTTCCATGCCCCGCTGCAGGTTCTCATTTAGGGCCGGCCAGCATGTATCTGTATCAATAAAAGGAGATTACCAAACCAGGGAATACTCCATCTATAGCGGAAACAGCGATGATGCCCTCGAGATACTGGTTAAAGAAGTGGAGGGCGGATATTTCTCACCAAAATTGAAGACCCTTAAGCCGGGCAGCTACCTGGAGGTACATGGTCCGTTCGGGAAATTCGGACTTGACCAGAAGAGGCTGGCCACCCATAAGCATGTATTTATTGCCAGTGGAACCGGAATCGCCCCATTTCATAGTATGGTAAAGTCATACCCGGAATTAGATTACCAGCTAATCCATGGAGTGAGGTTTCCTTCAGAAGCCTACGAGAGTGATCATTATGAAGCAAAAAGATATGTACTTTGCACTACGCAACATCCTGAAAACAATTTTCACGGAAGGGTAACCGATTACCTGCTTAAGACAGATTTTGATGTAAATACGGCCTTTTATCTTTGCGGAAACAGCGACATGATCTTCGACGCAATGGAAATCCTTAAAAACAAAGGATTTGATCGCGAAGACATCAATGTTGAAGTATACTTCTGATGGTCAGGAACTCAGACTTTCTTTTTCGAATCTATTTTGGCGCCGTAAGCAAGGTCTCCGGCATCCCCTAAGCCAGGTACAATATAGGACTTAGGTGTCATCTCCGGATCAATTGCCCCTATCCACAGAGTGACGTCCCTGTCTTTAATCTTTTCTGTCACATAATCGACACCCTGCTGACTGCTTATAATCGACACCAGATGTATATGGGCAGGCTTTCCTTTGGTGAGTAATGCATGGTAACTGATCTCCATCGACATTCCCGATGCCAGCATAGGATCAGAAAGGATAACCACTTTGTCATCGAGCAACGGAGACGCCATATATTCGAATTCGATATCGAACCCGCCATTTTCTGTGTATTTACGGTATGCCGAAATAAAAGTGTTTTCAGCCTGGTCAAAAATTCTTAACATTCCCTGGTGCATAGGCAATCCTGCCCTGAGAATAGTGGCCAGTACAGGCTGTTGGCTAATCATTGGTACCCTGGAGGTGCCCAAAGGTGTGTTTACCTCCTTTACCTCATACCTGAGCGTCTTGCTGATCTCATAGGCAAATAACTCTCCCAGTCTTTGCAGATTTTCCCTGAAGCGCAGCGGATCCCTTTGAATATCTACATCCCTTAATTCTGCCAGATATTGATCAATTACCGAGTAACAATCCCCTAAAATTCTGATTTCCATTATATGATTTATATTAAAATATGCTTTTGCCACATTGAGATCGAATGACTTACCACACAGATACTCAACTGGTAACATCATTTTCTCATGTGATTTCGATAAGCAAAAGTAAAAGTAAAACAATTCAATATCTTTACAACGTTAAACAAAAAAATCTTTTGCCAAAGCTTATCCCAATGAATTCAGCCGACAAAGAACGATTTATTACAACGCTTGCTAGACTAACGCCTTTTTTTCTTCTGGCCATTTTGGGTACCTGGCTGGTTTCTGGTAATATTTTTTTCTGGGATACCGTTCAGCTGGGTGCCAAACACGCCACCTTTTTCCATGATAATAATTTTTCAGCATGGTTGTTGCCCGATGATGCCGACAGTGGCCATATTCCAGCTTTCGGTATGTACCTGGCCCTCTGCTGGAGCCTCTTTGGAAAAAGCCTGGCAGTCAGTCATTTTGCCATGCTGCCCTTTCTCCTGGGTATTATCTGGCAATCCTATATGTTGATTCAGAAATTCGTATCACCCAATTACCGGTTGCCTGCGTTGATAGTGTTTTTATCAGATGCGACCCTTTTGGCCCAGTCAACGCTCGTTTCTCCTGACATTCCCCTGATTTTCCTGTTCCTGACCGGCCTGAATGCTTTACTTTCTGGTAAAAAATACCTGTTGCTAACGGCTGTGCTCGGACTGGCACTGGTCAGTATGCGAGGCATGATGGCAGCATTTGCCCTGCTGCTTGTCGATCTCATTTATTCCGTGACCCTAACTAATCTGAAGCAATTATTCATCCAACTGATAAAAAAAGCGCTGATCTATCTACCCGCCTTGCTGGTATTTATGGCTTATAACCTATACCACTACAGGGTTAAAGGCTGGGTCGGATACCATGAAGACTCTCCTTGGGCAGAATGTTTCCAACGGGTGGGCATCGGCGGAGTTTTCTATAATGCCGGGATTCTGGCCTGGAGAATGCTCGATTTTGGACGAGTATTTCTCTGGATTGCAGCCCTGATGATAATTGGGGCGCATTACAAAAAAATCGCGACTAACAGGAAGGCGCGACAATTGTTTATTATTTTATTCCTTACCCTGGCCAGCTTGTCGGTCACTTTTCTGCTCTACAAAAATCTGAGCGGCCACCGCTATCTGCTACCCGCCATGCTGATGTTTTCCATGTTTACCATCTACCTGGTAACAGAAATTTTAGCCGGTGATAAAATCAAATATGCTCTCCTCACTCTGCTTTCCATAGGCTTACTGAGCGGGAACCTTTGGATTTATCCCAGACATATTGCTCAGGGCTGGGATGCCTCGCTGGCTCATCTGCCCTACTTTGGCCTCAGGGACAAAATGTTGCACTACCTCGGGGAGCAGAAAATCCCAATCACTGAAGTTGCAAGCGTTTTTCCCAATAACATGGAAATCCGCTATCTCGATCTGACCGAAAACCGGCAAAAACACCCGACCATGAACCTGGACACATCCGTCTTGGTTTTATACTCAAACGTGTTCAACGATATCACAGATGAAGAGTTTGAAAAACTCGACAGGGATTTCCGGATAGTAAAGGAGACTGGAAGGGCAGGAATATACTTCCGGATTTACAGGAAGAAATAATAGGGTGATGAACCATGAGCATTAAAAAAGTATACAAACACTTGTTTCCGGAAAAATTCAGGATAGAGGCCAGGCTCCTGGTTCAGCATATAATTCATCCGTATTACCTTGGCAATCGTTACAGCTGCAACTGCTGCAACAAATCTTTCCGAAAGTTTCACGATAAAGGCAATATCCCCAGAAAAAACGCCCAATGCCCTAACTGCGGATCATTGGAAAGAACCCGACTGCTGCTCTTCTACCTGAAGAATGAGACTGAGATATTTACGAGAAGCGGATGCACAATTTTGCACATTGCCCCGGAACGGCCATTGTTTAACCTCCTGAAAAAGACAGATGCGATCTATATCGATGGAGACATCAACCCGGCATATGCCCGCCAGGTCGTTGATGTAACCGGTCTTCAATATCCCGACAACTACTTTGATTACATCATCTGTTCACACGTGCTCGGACATGTTCCCGACGAAGTTCAGGCCATAAGGGAACTCACCAGAGTTCTAAGATGGGAGGGTACCGCATTAATCCTTACCCTTCTCGACTTGCATAATCCGGATACACTGGAGCACGACGAACCACTGACGGCTAAAGAAAGGATGCTGCTATACGGAGAACCGGACCTTTTCAGGAGGCATGGTGAAGACTTTGCCGGCCGGTTGGCACAATCCGGACTCAGGGTTGAGAGAATCGATTACCGTAAAAAATTATCCGTGGAGATCAACCAACAATACCGACTTGGGAACGGCGAACGAGAAGTAATATTCAAATGCACCAAAAGGGAAGGTACACAATGACTTGTATAATCTCATCAATGCCTTACGGTAGCGTGTACTGTCCATTTCCGAAGCTGATAATAGCCCCACTCCCCTTTCAGATTCGCGATAAATTTTCCGGGTATTTCTATGGGTAATCGTTGAAAATGCCAACCAAGTATATCTCGTTTAATGCCGGCGGTGCCAAAAGTTATATCACAGATTTTATGGGTAGCGAGCTGATCAAGCAGGTATGCAGGAACACCATCATCTGTATATGGAAATGCAAAAGCATTTATTTTCATTTTGAACTTTTCTGAAACCCACTCCATACTTCGCGTTATCTGCTGATGCTGCTCTTTTTCATTTAACAACCAGAATTCAGGATGGTCCCAGCTATGGGCACCAATTGTAAAACCCTGACTGGCTAAATGCTGAATCTGGCTTTGCGTCATGTATGGTTTGTATTCACCCAGGAAGTTATCCCAGGAAATACCCATCTTCAAAGCCATATCGTCCAGTAACCGGGATTGATGATAGGGAATTGCCAAAACAGACCTGGCATCAAAACCGGAAGCTTCAAGATGCTTAAAGGCAGATGGATGATCCATAATATGGCTAACAACCAGGCTTGCCTTGTAACGGTGAAACAGTTGAAAGTTATCAACAAATGCAGGGTTGACAAAAAAAGTGGCAGGAACTCCTTTTCTGATTAAGATAGGGGCAATTACATCGAAACATTGCCTCAGCCCATCATCGAAACTGAGGTGAAAAACTTTTTTACCCTGCATTTCCGGATTTAACAGCTCATGTAACTCAACTGGTTTAAAGTGACGCAACAAAAAATCGAGCTCATCAATAAATTCCGATTCGTTCCGGTATTGATAATTATGAATATGAGGCAGTTTCTCATTGCTCACCACATGATAGAATGGCAACAAGAATGGATATGATAACCTGTTCAGCCAACTGAAAGGAATTATCCTGCCTGCTTGCTTTGCTATATGTCTGAGCTTCCCTTTCATCGTTTCAGCCATTTCAGTGGTGGTGGCAAGTGGTTACAGGATAATTGATAAAAAGTTTCAAATTGAGCGCCAAACCCCTTCATAAATGCGGCAATGCCAGGTATTGTCGATCCTTCAAAATCGAAAAGGAGCCCAGAACCTGCCAGGTCACGGATTAGATGGTCTATAATAGCTGTCATGGCGCTTGTTGCCCTACCCTCCTGGGTCGAAAACGCGTTCAGATAAACCACCCGATTACCCGATCGGACAAAAAAAGCTGCAGCGCACAATTCATTATGTCTGGTATAGGCATGTAAAATGAAACCTTTTCCAACCGACTGAGTGTATGAAATTATCGCTTCAAGCCCCCCGGATGAAGATTCAATTATTGTACCTTTCAGTGCCATGGATTTATGGTTTGTATATTCACGCGCACTCATACCTGTCAATACTGTAATACCCGATTTTTTTGCCACCAAAAGGTTTCTGGTCCTGTCTTTCGAGTAATTTGATGAAATCTCCGTGTAGGATTCAAACAGGGGCAAAACAAAATTATCTCTTGGAATAACGGTCAGGCCGGGGAATCCATTCGGATCCAATTGTGAGTTTACCTGTATCTCAATAAACAGGAAAAGTTCACTGATCTTGCTGAAGAACTCAATCTGAATTTGAAAGGGTGGTACAGGAAAAACTCCGAGTTGCTGGCAATACATAGGCGGGAAAAGATATTTAACCCCCCACTTCCGGCGTATGGTCAAGGGCATCACAAATTCATAATCGCCCCAGATAAGAGCATCCCACCCCTCAGATGCCCGGTCGAGAAACCAGGTAAGCGCATATACCCTGAAATTGGAAGATTGTTCAACAACAAGGTTCCACCGTGCTTTATCGATGGATTCATGCTTTACATACCTGACAGAAGGATAGCTACCTTGTTTCATATGACAAGCCCTGATGGTTCATAAATTCAAATACCTGACGGAAGTCCTTCCACTCGTCGGCATCCGACACCGATTCATTATGCCAGATTCCTGTAAAAATCCCACCAACATCTGCCACCCGGCTTATCAACAGCCCAATCTTTCTTTTAGCGTCTTCAGGAGAAAGTTTCATGTACTGGCGCAATGTTACATCCATTACCTGAAACGGGAAAACGATAAGGGAAGTCTCCTGCTCAGCGGTCAGATCGTAAAACCTGAAGGGGGTGCAGATACCTGCACGGAAACCGGCAATATCGGCATAGCCCATCGTATAATCTTCAGAAATCCCTGCTTTTATCAAACGCTGATAGGTTCCCGGAAACTCCAGCCGCAAATAATGCTGGCGGCTTGCATCAATATCAAGGCCGGTAACCTCTTCAAGGCGCTTCTTTTCCATGGCCAACTGTTGGTGCCCATGTTGTTGCATTGAAGAATGATAGGAAGGATGTATTCCCACCCTGAATTGGCTGGCAATTTCCCTGATGACTTTTTGGAATGCTTTATTTTTCCAGGATACAGGCTTATCAAAAGGGTGATAATCGCCAAGATGAAAAAAGAACATCACTTTGCCAGGCGTTTCCTTATAAACAGATCTGAGGTAAGACCACGTATCATATGGATCAGGCTTCTGACCTGCCCATACCAGAAATCGCTCCCGCAAATTAGCAAACCTGCCGTTTAAAATATCTCTGACTGAGGAGGCCATTGTCCGTGCCGGGTTTTTATGCAGGTAGGCCCATGCATTGTCGATGTCTATGGTAGCCAGGTAACTAAATGCAATTTTGCGGAATTGCAGCTGCGGATAAACCAACTGAAGGCTATCGGCAAGCATTCTGGCCCAGATATTTACAACAGGTTTCTCATGTAGTCCAAAATGATAAAGCAGGGAGTTTCTTCCTTCAAAACGACCATGGGAATCCCTGTTGCCGGGCAGGTACTCCTCAATCCTCGAAACGGCAAGGAAAGCTGATGCCAAAGGATCAAACGGCAACAACGAATCGGCACTGGTCGCAAAGAAACCGGTTTCGCCTTCCACATTAACCGTTGAAAGGTCTGGAATCTGCAGAGATGTGGAAAAAAGAAAGTCTCCCGCTCTGATGAACGGCTCATCTTCGAGACGGCAGCAAGAGTAGTTAAGTTTAGGCAATTTTGAATTCAGGAATACAACAGCATCTGTGACCAACTCTGTCTCTACGCCGAGGATATCACCAAACAGCAAACGTGTTATGTATCCCAGCCGGGGAGCAGAATTAATTGTATAGATAAGTATCATCTTGCTGATTTGCCTGCTAAAATAGTAAATGCCAGCTTATCAAACCTGCCAAATATCAATTTATTGCATCCGGGCGCATTATAATAATCCGTGATCAGCAAAACTGAAATAGCTGGTTTGGGTTATGATTAAATGATCAAGCACTTTAATATCCAAAATAACCCCCGACTCCTTGATTTTTTTGGTGATCATATGGTCTGCATCCGAAGGCGTCAGGTTACCTGACGGATGGTTATGGCCGAGAATCATGCAGGTGGCGGCTTTGTCGAGCGCGATTTTCATGATCGCTCTGACATCTATTATTGTAGAAGTCAACCCTCCCCTGCTGGTCATGAATTTATGAATGACTTTGTTGGATCTGTTGAGGAGCAAAATCCAGAACTCCTCCACCTCCAGGTCTCCAATGAGGGGGGAAAGAACATCAGCAGCATCGCGGCTGCTGCTGATCTGTATTTTATCCGGGTTGTCAATTCCCTTTCGGCGCCGCCCGAGCTCAAGTGCGGCTATAATATTGATTGCCTTTGCATCACCAATTCCCTTGAATTGGCAAAGGTATTCGGCAGTTTTTCGTCCCAGTTCATTTAACTGATTATCGACTGAGCCCAGAATGCGTCGGGAAAGTTCCACTGCCGATTCTTCAAGGTTTCCGGAACCAATCAGTATGGCAATCAATTCGGCATCACTTAATGCACGCGGTCCATTGGAGAGTAATTTTTCACGGGGACGGTCTTCCACCGCCCAATCTTTAATACTTAATTTGCGGTATTCGTTCATGGGGTAAACGATTTGATTTATTTAACAAAAGCAAAAATACGCAAATGGAATAAACTGCAGTGGGTAAAAGAGACAAAAAAAGCCCCTCCGTAATCGGAGAGGCCATTTTTTTTGTCTCTTTATGAAATTGTCGCCTTTACATTCTGTTAATCTGTAATGCCAGCTTTGATTTCAGGTTAGAAGCCTTGTTTTTGTGAATAACATTCCTTTTCGCAAGTTTGTCAATCATTGCAACCACTTCCGGGTAAGACTTTACAGCTTCTTCTTTGTCTTCCGACAAACGTAGCTTTTTCACGGCATTACGCGTAGTTCTCGCATAATACTTGTTATTCAACCGCTTTTTTTCGGTTTGCCTGATTCTTTTTAATGCTGACTTATGATTTGCCATCTTATTTTATACCTCTTTAAATTTAGCAGTCCGTAGGGGATTCGAACCCCTATGGCAAGAATGAAAATC